>SOJN01000071.1 GCA_004376575.1 candidate division TA06 bacterium
TAATTTCGAAGGGGCGGAGAAAGGGGGCTGGGAATTTCGTAGGTTGGGTCCGGGGGCAGGGCTCGGACCCATTTCGTTTTTGCTTGACTGCGAAAATGTAGTTGGTATTATGGTTGCCCGCAATTGTGACAGGAAAGGAGTGTCAGATGCCAGCAAAGATGAAGGCCGTTGTGAAGACAAAGCCGGCGCTTGGCGCAGAACACAAGGAAGTCAAAAGCCCCCAGATAGCGCCAGACCAAGTACTTGTAAAGGTCAGAGCCACAAGTATCTGCGGCACTGATGTCCACATATACAAGTGGGACCCCTGGTCAGACTCCCGCATAGGGAAGAAGAACCTCCCTCAGATTCTGGGACACGAGGTCGCCGGTGAAGTCGTTGAGAAGGGAAAAGAGGTGAAGACCATCAAGGTCGGCGACTACATATCTGCTGAAACGCACATACCTGACAAGTCGTGTATCCAATGCCTAACAGGCCAAGAGCACATCTGCGCAAACCTCAAGATCCTGGGTGTTGACTGCGACGGAGCATTCGCAGAGTACTTCGCGGTGCCGGAATCCGTCTGCTGGATAAATGACAAGAGCATCCCTCCTGAGTTTGCCACAGTCCAGGAGCCGCTTGGAAACGCCACATATGCTACACTCGGCGAAGACAACGATATAGCTGGCAAAACCATGGCAATTATCGGCGATGGACCTATTGCTCTTTTCGCAGTGGGAGTCGCCCGAGTCTGCGGAGTGACCAGCATATTCCATATAGGAAAATATGATTTCAACATGGAAATCAGCAAGAAGATGGGCTCAGATTTCCGGCTCTATGCAAACAAGGAGGATGTCAACAGAATCGAGTTCATAAAGGATCATACCCATGGCTTCGGTGCCGACATAGTCCTGGACATGGCGGGAAGCCCCCAGGCACTCGATGAGGGATTCAAGTATCTAAGAAAAGGGGGCCGTTTCAGTGCGTTCGGGGTCGCATCTGAATCCCCTACCCCAATCGACTATAACAACGGAATCGTGTTCAAGGGCGCCCAAGTTCATGGGATAAGTGGCAGAAAGATGTTTGACACCTGGTTCAGAGTCAGAAATCTACTCGCGTCAAAGAGGCTGGACATAAGCCCGGTGATAACTCACATGTTTCTCTTGAAAGACTATGAGGAAGGCTTCAAGGAGATGATGACCCGGCCAAGAAAGTCGGCGAAAATAGTCCTGTTCCCGGACGAGGCCGAATTTGAAGCCGCGAAGAAAAGAGTCAAATAACCAATCAAGAAAGGAGGTAAGGGATCATGTTCAGGAAAATGAAGGACGACTTGAAAAAAGAGCTCGCCAGTATAAAGGAACAGGGACTCTGGAAGGATGAAAGGGTGATAATGACTCCTCAGGCTGCAGACATAAAGGTCAAGACCGGGGAGACGGTAATCAACTTCTGTGCGAATAACTACCTTGGCCTCTCCAGCCACCCGAAAGTCATCGAAGCTGCCCACAAGACACTTGATACATGGGGCTACGGAATGAGTTCTGTCCGTTTCATTTGTGGAACTCAGGATATCCACAAACAGCTGGAGCAGAAAATCGCCAAGTTCCTCGGAACAGAGGATTCTATCCTCTATGCCGCCTGCTTTGATGCCAACGGCGGGGTCTTTGAACCCTTGTTTGACAAAGAGTGCGCCATATTGACTGATGCTTTGAATCACGCCTCGGTCATTGACGGAATTAGACTGTGCAAGGCTCAGCGGTTTATCTTCAAGCATAACGACATGAAGGACCTGGAGGAGAAACTGAAGGAGGCACAGAGCGCCAAGTACAGGGTAATCGTAACCGACGGTGTCTTCAGCATGGACGGAGACATCGCAAAGCTGGACGAGATTGTCCCGCTTGCGGAGAAGTATGATGCTCTGACCATGATAGATGATGCCCATGCAACCGGTTTTGTGGGTAAGACAGGCAGGGGCAGTCCTGAATATCGCGGTGTGATGGGAAAGATAGACATAATCACAGGAACTATGGGTAAGGCCCTGGGAGGCGCATCAGGCGGCTTCACTTCCGGCAGGAAGGAAATCATCGATATGCTCAGACAGCGCTCTCGTCCTTACCTGTTCAGCAATACCGTGGCTCCAGCCGTGGTTGGCGCATCCATTGCTGTCCTCGATCTCTTGACTGAGACCACTGAACTAAGGGATAAGCTTGAGTGGAACACCAAATACTTCAGAGACAACATGACGAAAGCTGGTTTCCAGATAAGGCCTGGCGAGCATCCAATTGTCCCCATCATGCTGGGCGATGCGAAGCTGGCAAACGATATGGCACGCGACCTGCTCGATAAAGGGATATACGTTATTGGCTTTAGCTATCCTGTTGTCCCGAGGGGAGAGGCAAGAATCAGGGTTCAGCTATCGGCCGGCCATGAAAAGAAGCACCTGGACAAGGCCATAGAAGCGTTTACCAGTATAGGGAGAAAACACAAAGTCATAGCGTAATCCGGTTCAGGCACTCATCTCCCGAATTTTGCGTATCTGGTCCATCAGCGCATCAAGCAGTGAGGACTCCTTCACCTTTTTCCCTGGGGTCCCGTGTACGAAGACTACTCCCTCACCCTTGCCACCTGCTATGCCTACGTCTGCCTCGCGCGCCTCACCTGGACCATTCACCATGCAACCCATAACTGCAACCTTGAGGGGTTCCACCACAGATTCAAGCCTTTCCTGAACCTTTTCTGCCAGACGTATTACATCTATCTCACATCTCCCACACGTAGGACAGGATATTATTATGGGACCTCTCTCTCTCAGGCCCAGGGTGCGCAAGATCTCATAGGCTACCCTTACCTCATCCACAGGATCAGAGGTGAGAGAGACTCTCACCGTATCACCCAGGCCTTCAGAGAGCAGGATACCTAGTCCCACTGAGGACCTGATACTCCCGGGCAGGATAGTGCCCGCGGCCGTTATTCCTATATGCAGAGGGTAGTGGGCCTTGTTAGAGAAGATCTCGTATGCACGAACGGTCGTAGGAACATCAGA
>SOJN01000072.1 GCA_004376575.1 candidate division TA06 bacterium
CGAGGCCGAAATGGCCGCTTAACTTAACACTTATGCCGTGGAACGGGGCAGGCAGAATGACATTAGTTTTTTGTCATCCTGGGCGGAGTCGAAGGATCTGCTTGTGCCAGATTGCTTCGGGACTGCGTCCCTCGCAATGACACTATTGCTTCTCCGTTGCGAAATTACGTCTGTGCTTGAGTCAGGGTGTGGAACGGGGTCAATTTTGAACTTTGAAGGTCTGGTTTTGTGGTTCAAAATTCTCTTGACACAAACCTAGCTAATCTTTATATTGTGGCCTGTTAGAAGTGTACAGGTTGTCAAAAACGCGGGAGTGAACCCGAATAAGGAGGTGTAAGTATGGCACTCAAGATCAATGAAGAGTGCACTGCCTGCGATGTTTGCAGAGACGAATGTCCGAACGATGCGATCACTGAGGGGGATCCGATTTATATAATCGATCCTAACCTCTGTACTGAATGTATTGGAGCACACGATGAGGCTCAGTGTTCGAGCGTCTGCCCAATGGACTGTTGCATACCGGATCCGGATAAGGAGGAGACAAAGGAAGAACTTCTTGAGAAGTACGAGAGGCTCCATCCTAAAGCATAGTTTCTTTTTGTCCCCATTTTTCCGGCATCAGTGCCCTGCAGATGACCAGGTTGCAGGGAAAACCGTGCTTCTGTTCAGGATGCGAGGTATTGAGCGAACTCAACCTTTCCGAGTCTGCCGAGACCTCAAGGCTCAGCAGACTTCTGGAAACTTTGCGAAGATTGAGAAGCGGGGACGTCCTGACTGCCTCGCTGGGGAAGGATGCTGACCCCGATTTCCTTATCGCCGAGGCTCGGAAAAGATCCAATAAATGGGATTTTCAGAAACACAGATTGGGTGATGACTCCTGGCTTCTACATGCCAAGCTGAGCAGGAAGGGGACCTAGCCGTGCGCAGATCTGCAACCGACGACAAACCCATCATTTTTGGGAGCGAGAGCGAAGTCCCAATCACAGCTATTTCCTTGGCTACAACCCTCTTCAACAAGACCGGCAGCTGGAAAAACATCGAGCCTTACTACTCGGACAAGATGCCTCCGTGCAATAATATGTGTCCTTCGGGTGAAGACATTGTTATGCAACTCTCACTCATAAAACAGGGAAGATTCAAGGAAGCAGTGGACCTGCTCAAGAGCGAGAACCCACTGCCTGCAATATGTGGCAGAGTGTGCCCCCATTTCTGTGAGCAGGAGTGCAACAGAGAGTCCCTTGGAGAGAGCATAGCGATACGAGCCATAGAAAGGTTTCTGGGAGACTATGCTCTCGAGAAGGGGTGGAGGCCCAGAAAGCAGAACAAGAGCGGCAAGAAAGTGGCAGTGGTGGGCTCCGGCCCCGGCGGGCTCTCCTGCGCCCATTTCCTTGGGAGATACGGTCACAGGGTGACAGTGTTCGAAGCGCTGTCCAAGCCAGGTGGAATGATGCGGGTAGGGATACCTTCCTACAGGCTCCCCAGAGATGTCCTTGACGCGGAGATCGGACAGATTGAGTCTTCAGGTGTCCGAATTGAGTGCGGTGCACGGCTCGGGGAAAGCCTTTCGTGGAAGGATCTTTCAAAGTTCGATGCCGTCTGTCTGGCGACCGGTTTCCACAGGAGCAGGGCTCTGGGCATTCCTGGGGAGGACTTTGATGGGGTCCTGTCAGGCGTTGACCTGCTCCGTAAACTGAACGCCGGCAAGAGAGTGAAACTTGGCAAGAGAGTCGGGATAATAGGTGGCGGAAATACCGCGGTGGATGTTGCCAGATCAGTACTAAGACTGGGAAAATCACCGATTGTCCTTTACAGGAGAACGCGGCGGGAAATGCCAGCCATTGTTGAAGAGATTGACGACGCAATCGAGGAAGGGGTTGAGCTCCATTTTCTCGTCTCTCCCATAAGGGTCATTGCCAGGGCTGGCAAGGTGAGCCGCGTTGAGTGCTTGAGGATGAGGCTTGGGCCTCCTGATGGAAGCGGGAGGCGAAGGCCGATTCCCATAAAGGGGAGCGAATTCAAGGTGAAGGTGGACAATCTTGTCGCGGCGATCGGGGAGGTCGCGGACACATCCTTCATGCCCGAGTCGATAAAGAAAAATGGGAAAGTGATAGTCGACAAATACGGATCGACTCCGGTGAAGCCGGTCTTTGCTTGCGGTGATGTGGCCACTGGTGAAGGCACCGTGACTCATGCCATAGGTTCAGGGAAGTTCGCTGCCGTAGCTATTGACAGGTTCTTGAGAGGATCGAAGAAGGGAATCCGGCCCGGGACGATCAGATTGTCCGGCAGGCAGTACAGCGACTACGTAACGAGATTCGAGGACTTGAACATCGACTACCTGGAAGAGATTGAAAGGCCTTCTCAACCGAAGATACCTCTTTCTGAGAGGAAAAAGGGATTCAAAGAGGTGAATCAAGGGCCTGACAGCTCGACCGTTGTTAAGGAGGCGGATAGATGTTTCAGTTGCGGGACATGCAACTACTGCGAAAATTGCTTGATATATTGTCCGGATCTCGCGGTCCGGTGGAAACGAGGTAAAAAGGCGCTGTGGTTCAGCTACGACTATTGCAAGGGTTGTGGAATCTGTTCCACAGAGTGCCCGAGGGATGCAATAGAGATGAGAGAAGTTTCGAAAGCGGATTCAGGGGGGCAATAAGACATGTCGGTAATACTTTTGTCTGTACTTGTTCTTGGTGGCCTGGCTCTTTTGCTCAGCGGCGGTCTTGCCTACGCTTCAAAAAAATTCGCGGTCTATGTGGACCCGAGAATTGAAGAAATCGCTGAGAACCTTCCGGGCGCGAACTGCGGCGCATGTGGATATCCTGGTTGCAATGGATATGCTGAAGCCGTGGCCAAGGCGGGGGTTGAGCCTACTCTTTGTACCCCTGGCGGAGCCGAGACTGCGAAAATGATCGCAAAAGTAATGGGTGTTGAGGCTGGAGAGGTTCTTCCCAGGGTTGCTGTGCTTCAGTGCGGAGGGGGGAAGCGTGAGGCAGAGTTCAGGTTCGAATACGAGGGTATCAATGACTGCACCGCTGCTTTGCTGGTGGGAAACGGCGCCAAAGGATGCGTCTACGGATGTGTTGGTCTGGGCTCGTGCGCGGAGGCCTGCCCGTATGATGCCATGGCCATGAGTGATAATCGCCTTCCCGTCGTTTTCGAGGAGAAGTGTACAGCCTGTGGAATCTGTGTATCCACGTGCCCCAGAGGTTTGTTGGCTCTGGTTGATCGCGATGTGAAAGTATATCTTGGCTGCATGTCCAGGGACAGAGGGCCGAAGGTGAAGAAAGTCTGTTCGGTCGGCTGTATCGGGTGCACTGTCTGTGCGAAGAAAGGTCCAGAAGGCATAGAGATGGATGGCTGGCTGCCAAAAATGGACTCGCAGAAGATCAAGGAGTGGCCGGAAGCCAACAAGATCTGTCCGACAAAGAGTTTTGTTCTACGATAGGTTCACACAAGGTGAGATAGTCCCTTCCAGACCAGCCAAACAGACCACCTGGAGTAGTAAATGAAGCTATTGCTCAATTCAGAAGGACTCTCATCACGGTTCGTCAGAGAAGTTGAGTGTGTCACGGGCCACAGTGCTTGGAAAAGCTACCAGTGTGGTAACTGCACGGCAGGACGTCCTTCAAATGTTGGGGAACTTGCCGGGTTCAACCGCAAGCAGATTTGCGCCGAAATAAATTTGAGTTAGTTGGGAACCTAGAATAACTGTGTTCGTCTGTAACTCTAGTGTACACATGCTGGTGCTGATCTGGCCGGGACCTTAAGAATGAAATACGAGCCGAACGTACGCATGATAAAGCTTCCGTGCACGGGAAAGCCAAACGTATTGTTCATTCTTAAGGCATTTGAGAGAAGCGCGGATGGAGTGTTAGTCTCTGGATGTCATCCCGGAGACTGCCACTACGCCGCAGTTGACTACAACGCAAGAAGGAGGTCTGCGATCTTCAAGAAAATATTGAGCTTTAGCGAGGTGGATCCCCGCAGATTGCAGGTTGCATGGGTTTCGGCGTCGGAGGGTGCTAAGTGGGTTGATGTCGTGAACGATGCAGCCGGTCAGGTGCGCGATATCGGCCTTATCAATTCGAACCAGCCAGCGGAGACTGGCAATGATGAGGAGGAAGGTTCTCATGGTTAGAACTTTTGCAGTTGTTTTGATAGTCCTTTTCTGCTCCGTAGGGTACGCGAGTACGCAGTCGTGCGAGGGCATGAAGGGTGGTCCTGGGGCGTCCAAAATGATGATGATGGGTAAAGGCGGAGACATGATGTGCGGCCCCGGAATGGGCTTCGGCATGATGATGTGTGGGGGCAGACATAAGTGTGCCGGGGGCTTCATAGGAATGAAGGATGAGCTCGGCCTGACCGATGCCCAGGTGAAGAAACTGAAGTCAATGAAGATGAACCAGGAGAAAAAGGCGATCGATGATAGGGCTGAGATTCAGAAAATGGAGCTTGAACTTCACGGGCTAATGGGTGAAGATGAGATCGACATCAAGGCTGTGGATCGTATGATTGACAAGATTGCCGCTCAGAAGGCGAAGATACAAAAGGCCTGCATCCGTGGTATGGTTGATGCCAAAAAGGTCCTGACCTCCGAACAGAGGAAGAAGCTGAAGGGGATGAAGGGTGCTGGCATGAAGAAGCGCATAGAGCACAAGGTAATTATCAAGGATGAGTGAAGAGCTTCGCAAGATAGCCAAGGATCTTTTGAAAAGCGAAAAAGTGGGGGTGGTCATAGGGTATGCCTTTACGAAGGCAGATCCCAAAAGGACCACCCCCATATTCGTTACGGACACCAGGGATACTGACAAGCTTGTTTTCAATCCCCTTTGTCTGAACAATTTGACAGTCTACCTTACGAAGAAGAAGCCTGAGATTCAGGAGGTAGGGAGACCAGCCGTTGTTGCTAAGGGATGCGATGTCAGGTCAATTCTCGGTCTCATAAAAGAGTTCCAATTTAAGAGAGAGGACGTGGTCATAATCGGGGTAGGATGCGAAGGTGTGGTCAAAGACTTCAGCCACTGGACTGGCAAGCTGACCAGAGAGAACATGGCTTCAAAGTGCTTATATTGCAGGGTGAGGGTCCCAACCACCTATGACTACCTTGTGGGAGAAGAGGTACCGTCCATTGAAGAACAAGACCCTTTCAAAGATGTGAAAGAGCTCCTCTCAAAATCTGTTGAGGAGCGGGAGAAATTCTGGAAGAATCAGTTTGAAAAATGTATACGCTGCTATGCGTGCAGGCAGGTATGCCCCTTCTGTTATTGCCACAGATGCATCAGCGACAAGACGATGCCTCGGTGGATCGAATCCAGCGCACATGAGAGAGGAAACTTTGCCTGGAATATAATAAGGGCGATGCATCTGGCAGGCAGGTGCGTAGGGTGCGGGGAGTGCAGTCGAGTGTGCCCAGCCGAAATCCCCTTGGACCTTCTAAATAGAGAGATCGAGAGGGAGATGAAGGAGAAGTTTGAATACACTGCGGGCATGGACACGGAGACTCCTCCGCCGTTGAGAACCTACTCTGAGAAAGATGACGACTCGTGGATACGATGAGTATCAGTCACTATTTTCGAAGGGAGTCTGATTGGCGAAACTCCTGAAAATAGAATCACCCGAAAGCGTGGTGGAGAAGCTCACGTCCTTGGAAAAGAGGGTGATAGCTCCCGTTAGAGACGGCAAGTTACATCGATTCCTTCCTGTGAAGAGGAAAGAGGAGGTTGATTTCGGGTACTTCCAGGCCGAAGGTTCCATGAAGGGTTTCTTCTTTCCTGCTACTGAGGGGATTCTCAAGTTTTCCACTGGGACCAAAATGCCGCAGGTGGAAGAACATGAGATAGAGTTTCCAGAGACTTTCGTTGTAGGCTGTCGTCCATGTGATGCCGCTGCTCTTCCTATCCAGGACAAGGTCTTTGAGTGGGACTACGTGGATGAATTCTATAAGGCGAGAAGAGATTCAACGACCATAGTGAGCCTAGCCTGTACATGTGCGGACAACAACTGTTTCTGCACCTCCATGGGGCTTGCCCCTGACTCGCCCGAGGGGAGCGACATTCTGATGGTGAAGACGGAAGAGGGCTTCCTGGCAGAGGTCTTGACCAAAAAGGGGGAGAAGCTTGCCTCGCTTCTCGATTTGAAGGAGAAGGGAAGTAGTGAAGATAGGAGAAGGTCAGCGGTGAGTGCCAGCAAGCTCATCACCAGAAAGTTCAAGTCCGAAGGGGTACCCGGATGGCTGGAGTCCAACTTCGAGGATCCTCTCTGGGAGAAAATGTGCACCAAGTGTATAGGCTGTGCCGCGTGCACGTTCGTGTGTCCCACCTGCCATTGTTTTGACATTGTGGATGAGCCAGTGGGCACATCTGGTGAACGGAGGAAAAACTGGGATGCGTGCACTCTCTGGCATTTCACCGCTCACGCGTCCGGATACAATCCTCGGGATATGCAACATAAGAGGTACAGGCAGAGAATAATGCACAAATTTGACTACTACCCGGACAAGTTCGGCAAATTCTTGTGCACAGGGTGTGGCAGATGCATTCGTGTCTGTCCTGTGTCCTTGGATCTGGCTGAAGTGCTGGAGGAGATTTCTTCGAGGATTTAAGAGATGTCCATCTATTCCCCGGATCTACTTAAGGTGAGCGAGGTTCTACCTGAGACATCTGAGATCATCACTCTCGTGATGGACTTTCAGGATGGATCTCTCGCAAAAAGGTTCTCATTCAAGCCAGGTCAGTTTGGCCTTTTTGGCGCATTCGGAGAAGGAGAGTGTGCGCTTGCCATTGCCTCTTCGCCTTTCACCAAGGGGCAAATTGCCTGCTCCATCAAGAAGATAGGGAAGGTCACGAGTTCTCTGACGAGCACCAATGTCGGCGATATCATAGGATTCAGAGGGCCATACGGGAATTGGTTCCCCCTGGATGAGATGAAGGGCAAGAAAGTATTCTTCATTGCGGGGGGCATAGGATTCTCTGCAATAAGGTCGAGTCTTCTATCGGTTCTTGAAAACAGAAACGACTACAAGAAGGTTGTCCTCCTGTACGGAGCCCGCTCTATTGATGAGTTGGTCTATAAACGAGAGCTGGCAGAATACGAAAAGAGCAGCAAGATTGACTTGATCAAAACCGTGGACCCAGGCGGAGAGAGCAAAGACTGGGATGGGAAGGTTGGGTTTGTCCCCAGTGTACTGGAAGAACTGGCGCCCAAACCCGAAAACTCGGTAGCGATTGTGTGCGGGCCTCCCATTATGATCAAGATCACCGTTGCCGTCCTTGTCCAACATGGTTTCAAGAGAAAGGATATTTACACCACTCTTGAAAACAGGATGAAGTGTGGACTTGGCAAATGCGGCAGATGCAACATTGGGAAGGTCTATGTGTGCAAGGACGGTCCTGTCTTCACCGCAGCCGAGATAGCAGAATTCCCACCAGATTACTAATTACTCTGTACAGAGAAGGACTCTGCAGAGAGAAGGGCAGAGTACGAATTGCAACGTACGAAGTTACACACAAACAGTACCTTGTACTTTGCTCTTTGTACGTTGTACTTCGGGAACATGTTTTTGCCGCAAAATACTTGACAAGATTGGTCAGTTAAGGCATATTATGCTGTTCACCTAGCCAGGGAGGTTGGTAGTGTATAGTGATAAGGTTATGGACCACTTTCAGCACCCCAGAAATGTCGGTGAGATCGGTGATGCCGACGGTGTGGGTGAAGTGGGGAACCCTGTCTGTGGGGACCTGATGAAAGTGTTCATAAAAGTGAAGGATGACGTTATCAGAGATGTGAAGGTCTTGACTTTCGGCTGTGCGGCAGCCATAGCAACCAGCTCCATGGCAACAGAGATGATCAAGGGCAAAACGGTCCAAGAGGCCCTCGCCCTGACTAACAAGGCCGTGGCAGAGGCGCTCGAGGGACTTCCCCCTATCAAGATGCACTGCTCTGTTCTTGCCGAGCAGGGGATAAAGGCTGCCATCGAGGATTACCAGAAAAAACAGCAGGAAAAAGATAAGTCTTAGTCAAGGAAGGTGGTGGCATGATGGCTGTAATGGATGTTGGTGACGGCGATTTCGAGGAGAAAGTTATGAAGTCGGAGAAGCCTGTCCTGGTCGATTTTTGGGCCCCCTGGTGTACGCCGTGCAGGATGGTTGGACCTATTGTTGAAGAGTTGTCCAACATGTTCGAAGGTCAGGCAAGTTTTGCGAAAGTGAACGTTGATGAGGCGCCGAGTGTAGCTGCGCGCTTCGGGGTAAGGAGCATTCCCACCATTATGATATTCAAATCCGGGGAGTGCGTGGAAACGATAGTGGGAGCATGTCCAAAGGAGTATTTCCAGAACAAGGTGGAGAACGCGATTGGAAAAAAGGACGAAGAGAAAGGGGAATGAAGTGATCACTAAGGACGAGGTATTGAAAGCTTTGAGCGAAGTGATGGATCCGGAGCTCGGTGTGAGTCTTGTGGATTTGGGTCTGATATATGATGTGACTGTTGAGGATGACAAGGTAGATGTGAAGATGACTCTGACCGCTCCTGGATGTCCCCTCCACTCAGTCATGAGGGAGAATGCGCAGAACAGAATTTCTCAAATCGATGGTGTTAAGGAGGCGAATGTCCAGGTGGTTTGGGATCCGCCGTGGAAGCCAGAGATGATGTCAGAGGCGGCAAAGAAGCACCTGGGTCTCGTGAAGTGAGGATTTCTTCTAGATCAAGGTACGGTTTGAGAGCCATGGTTGAGCTCTCCAAAACGCATGGCAAGGGGCCTGTCAGTGCGAGGACCATATCTGACAGAGAGGGCATACCCATGTCATATCTTGAGCACCTCCTTGGAAAACTGAGAGAGGCTGGTCTCATCAAGTCTGTCAGGGGCCCTGGAGGCGGTTTTGAACTCGCCAGGACTCCTGGTGATATCAGCCTGCTGAGCATCATTAGTGCGCTCGACGGGCCGGTCGTGCTGTGTGACTGTTTTGAGGAATCTTCCATGAAACTGCCTTGCAACCGGTTGGATTCCTGCCTGGCCAGGGTACTCTGGGAGAAGCTGAGTGATAGGATAGAAGAGGTGCTGGAAACCACCACCCTGGCCCACGTTGTCTAATAGGGATAGGAAACTGAGACAGATCCACACAGAGGTGCTCTAAAAGAGATGAGTGGTGGCGTGAGAGCTGTTGGTCTTCTTTCAGGTGGTCTCGATAGCACTCTGGCAGCCAGAATCATGAAGGAGCAAGGTGTTGAGGTGGATGCCGTTAACTTCTACACCGGATTCTGTATCGTTGAGCACAGAAGAAAGATGGGCAGAAGCGGGCGAAGGGGAAGAAATGAGGCCCTGAGGGCAGGAGCAGACATTGAGGTTAGCGTGGACATAGTTGACATATTTGATGAGTATCTATCCGTGGTTGCCCATCCAAGGTTCGGATACGGATCTGCAATCAATCCGTGCATAGACTGCAGGATACTCATGCTGAAGAATGCAAGACTCAGAATGGAATCGACTGGCGCGAAGTTCGTGTTTACGGGCGAGGTTCTTGGCCAGCGCCCGATGTCTCAACACAAAAATCAACTCAGACTGATTGAAAAGGAAAGCGGACTCGAGGGTCTGCTTCTCCGTCCCCTTTCTGCAAAGCTGCTTCCACCAACGCTTCCGGAAACAGAAGGATGGGTGGATAGAGAAATGCTCTATGGGATAAGTGGAAGAGGTCGGAAGGAGCAGTTTGTACTTGCCGAACAGTACGGAATAGTGGACTACCCACAGCCTGCTGGGGGGTGCTGTTTCCTGACTGATAAGAACTATGCAGCAAAACTGAAAGACCTTTACGCACATAAGGGGAAGGACTCTGTGTCCAAAGAAGATGTCATTCTACTAAAAGTGGGCAGACACTTCAGGATTTCAGAGGCAGCGAAGGTGATAGTCGGTAGAGATGAAGGTGAGAACAACTTTCTAGAGAGTTATGTGGACAATAGATGGGTATTTATGGCTCTGGATTTCGAAGGACCCTTGACTCTTGTGGAAGGAGATATGTCCGCAGACGAGAAAAGGAGTGTGGCTGCGATTACTGCGAGGTACAGCGACGGGAAGAATCAGAACGTGGTTAGAGTAGAATGGCGGTATGGTGGTGAGTCTGGTGTGTTAGAAGTTGAACCAGCAGGTAATGAAATCGATAGTCTCAGAGTATAATCGTGGAGTAGTGTGTTACGGTTTGACAACCACCATGGGGGTCATGAATGTTCCTGAGGTCTCCACATACTTGGGTAATGAATCAGAAGGGAACGTGAACCTTTTTATCCAAGTCATGGATGAGGCCGAATTGGCGGGAAGGAGCTGGAGTTGAAGGCAGATCACGCGGTAGACACATTGGGTCTTCTCTGCCCCATGCCGATTGTCAAGACCGCGGAGAAGATGAAGAAGATGAAACCTGGAGAGGTTCTGAAGATTGTGTCCGACGATCCAGGTGTAAAAGAAGATATGCCGGCCTGGTGCAAATCGACCGGTAATGAACTCGTTGGTATTGAGGAGTCGGACGGAGAGTATAAGGTCTACATAAAAAAGGCCACCTGATAACGAAGTACGAATTACTGATTACGAAAGCCCTACCCTCACTCTCTTCACTCGTCAACTTCAGAACCCTTAGACTCCTTGAACAACTTTTTGCCATACCCTTCAATCGTTGAACATTTGAACCTCTTGAACAACCCATAGCAATAAGCTTAAGCCTTTTAGCTCCTTGAACAACTTATCTCCCATAAACTTGAATCGTTGAACGTACGATGGCCCTTCGTTTTGTCTTCGTAATTTGTACTTTGTACTTGGTGACGGGATGAGAGTGGGGAATGGATGGTTTCTTATTGCACCTTATTGCATATAATGTATTATGTGTTGATGACAAGCCAAGAGAATGACTTATGGTTAACTCGCAGACTATTTGTAAGGGCCTCAGACCGCTTGTGAGGGGGGAGGTGTTCTGTGATAATCTGCACAGGACACTTTATAGCTCTGCTGCTTGCATTTACGAGATAGAACCAGCGGCGGTTGTCTATCCGAAAGACAAACATGATGTTGCTGCTGTCATGGGATACTGCTACAGACATGGCATTCCAGTCACCCCCCGCGGAGCTGGGTCGGGGCTGGCCGGCCAGAGCGTTGGTGAAGGAATTATCATCGATCTGTCCAGGCACATGAACCACGTCCTGAAGGTGAATGAAGACGACTGGATGGTTCGAGTTCAGCCGGGCGTGGTCTTGTCGAACCTCAACAAGACTCTGAAGCCCAGGGGTAGGTTCTTTCCACCCGACCCATCGAGTAGTGACTACTGCACAATAGGGGGTATGATTGCCAACAATTCGAGCGGGTCTCATAGCCTGAAGTACGGGGCGACCAAGGACTATGTGGCTTCTCTGGAAGTGGTCCTCTGTAATGGGGAAATCGTAGAGATCACTTCCCTTGCCTGGGATTCACCCGAGCTGGGAGTCATCAAGAGCAAAGAAACCCAGGAGGGTGCGATATATACCTCCATGTTAGGGCTCCTGTGGCGCAACAAGGAGCTCATAGAAGAGTACTCCCCGAAGGTGGAGAAGAACTCCAGCGGATACAATTTGAAGGAGGCTTTTGTAAATGGAATCCTGGATCTTACCAAAGTGGTTGTAGGATCCGAAGGCACCCTTGGAGTGGTCACCGAAGCGACTCTGAGAATTGTTGATTTGCCTGAAGACAGCTGTGTTCTTCTTCTCTTCTTCGATGATCTCCGCAAGATAGGCGAAGCTGTCACGGAGGCGAGACAGTTTCAACCAGCTAGCATCGAGCTTATGGACAGAACTTTTTTGGGCGCGGCCAAAGAGTTGGTGCCCGACCTCGAAGATCTGATTCCTCAGGATACGGAAGCCATTCTCCTGGTAGAATTTGAGGGGGAAGATGCCAGCATAGAAGCGAAGGGTATCGACCTCAGGGGACGTGTGGTAGACGAGATTGGTCTCGGCACAGGTGGCGTGCTGGCACACGATAAGGGACAGATGGAAAAACTCTGGAGACTGAGAAAGGCCGCCGTCCCCATGGTTATGAAGAGTACAGGAAGGCGAAGGCCGATACCTTTCATCGAGGACGTTGTTGTTCCTCCGCAGCGGCTGCCGGACTTTCTTAACGGTCTCCATGCAATTCTTGAGAACTACGCAGTTGATTCAGCGGCATACGGTCATGCAGGCGAAGGGAACATACACGTGCGTCCACTTCTCGATCTGAGTCGTCAAAAGGACATAGAAAAGATGGAAGCTGTGGCAGGAGAGGTGTACAGTCTGGTCAGAGGACTGGAAGGGTCCCCTTCTGGCGAACATGGAGATGGGCTTGTCCGCGCACCATTCCTGAAGGATTTCAGTGGCCCCCTCTATGAACTATTCTTCTGGACAAAAAGGATTTTCGATCCAAAGGGGATTCTGAATCCAGGCAAAAAGATTTGTGATAAGGATTCGATCTCCGAAGATTTGAGGTTCGGAGCGTCCTATGAAAATGTTGCTACAGGAACCGGTTTTGATGACAAGAATCTGATAGAGCAGATTGAGAGGTGTCACGGGTGCGGAATGTGCAGGTCTGCGGTGGATACAACGATGTGTCCGGTCTACAAAGCGCTTGGCGATGAGAAATACACCCCGAGGGCTAAAGCTAACTTGCTCCGGGCCTTGGTGAGGGGCAGGCTGAAACCCGACGAGCTGATTGGTGATCCTCAGTTCAGAGAACTGATAGGCATGTGCTACCAGTGCAGGATGTGCCTGAGCGAGTGCCCCACAGAGGTGAATATGCCTCTCCTGACGAGGCTCGCAAAGGCAGAGATTGTCAAAAGGCATGGAATGCCTCTCTCTGACAGGATGTTCTGCAATTTTGAAAGCGTCGGTCGCCTGGCTTCGCGTTCAGCCCTGGTGTCCAACTTCTTGATGAGAATTGTCCCGATGAGAGCGGTGGTTGAGTGGCTGTCTGGGCTGAGCAGGGCGCGCGACATGCCGCCATTTAACAAGGGGCAGTTCAAGCTGAAGAAGAAATCTTCACTGCTGCGTGGGAGGACGGTTGTGGTCTACTTCCCGGGGTGTTTTGTGAACTTCATGGATGCCAGACTTGGTCAAAGCCTGTCCAATCTTTTGGAACGCGCAGATATGGAACTAGTAGTTCCAGACCTATCCTGCTGCGGGATACCCAGCCTTTCTCTGGGAGACCTGGATGGAGCACGAAAGAGGGCTGAAGGGAATATCAGGGTCCTTCTGCCATTTGCCTCAAAGGGAATACCAATAGTGGCAACGTGTCCGAGCTGCGCGCTTGCTCTGAAAAAAGAGTACATCGAGCTTCTGGGAACAGAAGAAGCTCAGGTGGTTGCCGGAATGGTGCGCGATGCGACCGCCTTCGTACTGGACCTTGTCGCGCACGGCGAGCTCAGAGCTAAGGCCCTGAAGGCTCTTCCTCGTACGGTCTATCATGCGCCATGCCACCTGAAAGCTCTTGGTCTTGAAGAAGATTCCATAGGGCAAATAGCAGAAAGACTTTCACTCAGACTTGGCCAGATTGAAGATAGCTGTTGCGGCACAGGAGGCACGTTTGGATTCAAGCGCCGTCACTTTGACATTTCACAGCAAATAGGCTTACCGTTGTTCGAGAGCATAAAGAGTTCTGACGCATCAGTCGTGATCACCGAGTGCCCCACATGCAAAATTCAGATAAGTCAGGGAACAGGTCTTGATGTGATTCATCCTATTGAACTGCTGGAGGTTGCCTGTGCAGATGGCCAGCCAGCCAATCAAAACGGAATGTCAGCTATTGACGCACAGGAAAGCATATGAATCCTCTTGACGCACTCTTTTCTTCTCTTTAGAATTCTGTTGTCTAAGGGTGTAGTGATGAAAGATTTTGAGACATTTGAGCACAAAGCGGACATGGGGATAAGGGGGTATGGCCAGACTGCTGAGGAGGCTTTTGAGAACGGTGCGAAAGCCCTGTTTTCAGTCATGGTTGATATTGGATCCGTGGAGGGCAAAGAGAGACGTGATATTGACTGTTCCGCTGATGACCTGGAGACACTCTTTGTGGAGTGGCTAAATTCCCTCCTCTCAGTCGCAGACTCAGAAGGCCTCGTCTTTTCCAGGTTTGATGTAAAGATTGATGGGGGAAACCTGACAGGTTGGGCCATGGGTGAAGAACTCAAATATGAGAAGCATAAACCAGTTGTAGAGGTCAAAGCCGCAACCTACCATATGCTTAAAGTAGAGAAGACGAATGACAGGTTCGTAGCTCAGTGTGTGGTTGACGTATAGGAGGTCCCTATGAAAAAGTCCAGCCTCAAGAGAATAGATGAGTACGAATGGGAGATTCCCAGAACTGACGATATGAATGTTCCATGTCGTGTATTTGCCACTGAAGAATTGATCGAAGAGATGGACGAAAAGGTACGAGAACAGCTTACCAATGTGGCCTGCCTGCCTGGGATTCAAACAGCATCCCTGGGCATGCCTGACGCACATTGGGGCTACGGTTTCCCAATTGGTGGGGTTGCGGCCTTCGATCCTGATGAAGAAGGAATAATATCAATGGGAGGCGTGGGTTTTGATATCGCCTGTGGAGTGAGAACTCTCAAAACTGGACTTACCAGGGAAGAGGTAGAACCGAAAGTGAGAGAGTTAGTTGACTCTCTGTTCAGAACTGTACCGGCAGGTCTGGGTTCAACTGGTGAGATAAAACTGAAAGGCTATGAGATAGACGAGGTGTTGCGTGGAGGTGCGGTCTGGGCCGTGGACAGAGGCTACGGGATAAAGGAGGACCTCGAATACACAGAGGAGAGAGGAATGATGCAGGGCGCCGATCCTGGAAATGTCTCTGACCATGCCAAGAAGAGAGAAGCCAAGCAGGTGGGCACGCTCGGCTCAGGTAATCACTATCTCGAAGTCCAGTATGTGTGCGAGGTTTACGACAGAGTTGCAGCTGAGGTAATGGGAGTCGAGGAGAATGACATTCTGGTGGCGATCCATTGTGGCTCTAGAGGTCTTGGGCACCAGATAGGTACAGACTACTTGAAAAACCTGGGTTCGGCAGCCTCCAGATACGGAATCAACCTGAAAGACAGAGAACTGGCCAGCGCGCCCATAAAATCGAAAGAGGGACAGAAGTACCTGACCGCCATGTACGCAGGAATAAACTGCGCACTGGCAAACCGGCAGGTGATCGGTCACATGGTGAGGCAAGTATTCGACAAGGTTCTTCCGCAGGCAACTGTGGAAATGATCTACGATGTAAGCCACAATACCTGCAAGGTTGAAGAACATCTTGTTAATGGAAAGAAGAAGAAGTTGTATGTGCACCGAAAGGGAGCCACCAGAGCATTTGGACCCGGAAGGCCAGAGATACCGAAGAAATATGCAGAAATAGGACAGCCCGTACTCATCGGAGGCACTATGGGGACATGCTCATTCATAATGGTCGGCACTGAGTCAGGAACTGAGAGAGCATTCGGTTCTGCCTGTCACGGTGCTGGCAGGGCAATGTCCAGGAAGAAAGCTAAGGGGATCTGGAGAGGAGACAAGTTGGTGAAGGAGCTTGAGCACAACGGAATACTGATCAGAGCCCATTCATATCCAGGCGTGGCAGAGGAGGCCCCTGGGGCATACAAAGATGTGGTTAAGGTGGTGGATGCTGTCCACAAAGCAGACTTGGCCAGGAAAGTGGCTATGCTCAAGCCGCTTGGATGTATTAAAGGCTGATACACATGGTAGGAAGTACAAAGTACAAAGTGAAAACTACGAAGTACAAGAAAACAGAGTACGAAGCGAGGAGGGTGATGTGGCTGTTGTAGAGGTTACTGTGCTGCCGATTGGGACCACAGATGTCTCACTCAGTCGGCACGTCGCTGCCGCTCTGAAGCCGCTGGAGCAGAGCGGGCTCAAGTATGAGCTAGGCAGCATGGGAACAAGCATCGAAGGACCTCTCGAAGAGATATTGAAGGTCGTGATGCAGATGCATGAAACTCCATTCCAGGCAGGTCATAAGAGAGTTCTGACCACAATCTTAATAGACGACAGGCGAGACAGAGACATTTCCATAGAAGGAAAGAAGAAATCTGTCATGGAGAAGAGGTAGGATTTGAAGAAGTTGGTCCTTTATCTGCAAGAACTGAGAGCACCGTTCTTTACCGCTTCCGTCGTACCCGTAATACTCGGTGCGTCGGTGGCCTGGTACCACTCAGCCCAATTCCACTGGGGGCTCTTTTTTCTGACTCTCGCCGGGGGCGTGCTTCTACATGCTGGAACGAATGTCATAAACGATTTTTTTGACCACAAAAGCGGGGATGATGAGGCCAATGTTGACTATGTCAGGCCTTTCACGGGCGGGAGTCGCATGATCCAGAAAGGGCTGCTCACCCCGAAGCAGGTCCTGTGGGAATCTATATTCGCGTACCTGGGTGCGGCTGCGATCGGGGTTGTCCTGGTCATACACAGAGGTTATCCCATACTCATTCTGGGTGCTATAGGAATGCTCTGTGGATACTCCTATACGGGACCACCTCTCCTGCTCGCGTCCAGAGGTGTTGGTGAACTGGTGGTTGGTGTGAACTTCGGCATACTGATGAGCATAGGTTCTTATTATGTCCAGACAGGAAGATTCGCTCTCGAACCAGCCCTGGCAGCAGGTCCGATCGCATTTCTCATTCTTCTAGTTCTGTTCATAAATCAATTTCAGGATGTGAAGGCTGATTCTCTGACAGGAAAAAGAACTCTGGTCGTGAGACTGGGTACAAAGAGAAGCTCCCGGTTGTATCTGGCCATAATCTCTCTCACCTATCTGTGGATTCTCGTTTTTGTCTGGTTCAGATTGATGAGCCCCTTTGCGATCCTGGCTCTCCTGTCAGTTCCGATCGCAGCAAAGGCGACATCAGTAGCCCTGGTGAATTATGATAAGCCGAAGTTGCTTGTACCAGCCAACGCCGGCACAATTATGCTCCATCTCTCCGTCGGCCTGCTTATTTCGCTCGCCTATGTCCTGGAGGGCATCTTCAGTTGATGTAGGATTGAAGAAGCTCTATATTTGGAGACTTCCTCAATTTCTTAAGTGCGGCCTCTTTGGTCTGCCTTATCCGTTCTCTTGACAATCCGAACATCTTTCCAATCGCATCCAGGGTGTGGGGTTGCTCACCCTCAAGCCCGTAGTAGAGTCTCAGTATCTTTGCTTCCCTCGCTTTCAGGTGCTCAAATGCTCGTGCGAGGTCGCTTCTGAGAAAGCTTCCAGTGAGGCTTTCCTCGGGGCCGGGATAGGCGCTCGATTTAAGGAAGGCTGACAATGGGTCTCCATCACCGTGCTCGCCAGAGACCGCGTCTATAGACAGGTCTGTTTTAGCCATCTCAATCGCCCTTTCGACATCCTTGGCCTTGAGACCCAGCTCGTGTCCGAGTTCTTCGGACGTCGGCTCTCTCCCGTTGAGTGTTCTCATCCTGTCAGAGGTCTTGTTTATCGTCTTGATTCTATCAGTCACATTAGTCGGCAGTCGCATGACCCGGCTGTATTCAGAGATTGCCCTGAGGATTGACTGCTTTATGAACCAGATGGCGTAAGATATGAAACGTACGCCCTTCCGTTCGTCGAATCTTGCGGCAGCCCTGATGAGCCCAACGTTTCCCTCATTTACAAGGTCCAGAAGGGAATGCTGGGGACTGTAGTAAGCCTTAGCGACACTGACCACGAAACGAAGATTGGCCGCAACCAGTCTGTGTCTTGCGTCTTCATCACCCAGCCTCGCTCTTCTGGCCAGATCTTTCTCCTCCATCTTGGAGAGCAAGGGCACTTGGCCCATCTCGTCAAGGTAGTCGTTGAGAAGCCTCTGGTCTTCGGGGTCAGAGTCTCTTGGGAAGGTCCTTCTCGCGGGGAGTGCTGCAGCCTTCATCTCTTCCTTTCCTACTGCGAGTGATAACGATTACCCTTACTAAGATACATATAAATCCCTGTTTGTCAAGCCCCTCTTTTGAGTGCAGGGTTTGCAGTTATTTTGAGGAAGAGGGTCTTGGGAGATAGAATGGACTTCAGGGTTGAGGCAGGAGTTGCCTGGCCCCTTTTCTCCACTTGATTCTTTTTCTTGTGGTATTAGCTCCTCCACCATTGTCGATGATTTGTGGCTATGTCATAAGAGCCTCATACATCGGACAGTCAATGTTCAGATCGATGACAGCAAGCGGCGTGTTGGTCAGATTGCAATGATGTGGTTTCTTGCTGCCAGGATGGGCATTCTCCTGGAAGTTGCCGCAGGAGAAACACATCCTTGCGACTTCAATGATTCCGGACCTCTGGAGGGACCTTATCAGTTCCATCAAAAACGTCATCACCGTGATCTTGGCGTCAGGTGGAAAGTCCTTGATCTGCTCGGTGATCGCGCTCTGCCAGTTTGACAGCTTTTTCGCCAATCTCCTGCCAGATGGGGTGAGTTTTAGCGTGTGCGAGCGGCCATCCTCGGCAGATGGTTCTCTGAGGAGGAAGCCCTTCAGAACAAGGGATTTTACCGCATCGCTCACCGTCGCCTGAGTAAGGCCAAATTCTCTGGCAAGCTGGCTCACCCTGCACTGTCTTTTGAGATGGTTCAACAGACAGAGTAGAAGCTGGATTTGGATGGGGCTTAGCCCTTTTGCAGCAAGACCCTCTTTCTTCGCTGCATCCCACAACAGGTTCTTGGATACTAAGGAGAGCCTTTCCAGCGCAGCAGCAATCTTCTTTTCCACGTTCCCCCGCTGTCTCGTCAAACTTCGAGTCAGCTTCATTTTGTTCGTCGAGGCTGATTTGGGCACGTGTCGCTTAGGGTTGCTGGTCATGTCTTTCCCATCTAGTTAGGAATCCTAACTAGATTATGACCCGGTCAGCATTTCTTGTCAAGAAAAAAATGAGGATTCTTGCAGACCATCTCATGTGTGGAGAGGACGCCCGCAGGCAAATGAGATGCAGGCTGAGCCAGACTCTACTTGACATGTCTTGCACTTACAGTATCATGATAATCAGAATTGTTGTCAACGACTTCTGGACCCGGGGGTTTTCGGTGCAGCGTGCAAGGGACCGCACAATCAGAATGACCAAACAGAGGACGGCTGTGCTCTCAGTGCTAAGGTCAACGGGCGAACACCCGCCGGCAGATTGGGTCTACTCACAGGTGAGAAGAATCCTTCCCAGGATCAGCCTGGGGACGGTGTACAGAAACCTGTCAGAAATGAGAGATGCTGGCTTGGTCTTGCAACTTGACTTCGGTGAAGGTGCCTCCAGATTCGATTTCAGAACTGATCCCCATTATCACATATTCTGTCTGAAGTGTGGGAAGGTGGAAGATGTCATGATTCCCTTCAGGAGGACCGTAGAAAAGGCAGCATCAAAGGCAACTGGGTACAAAATTCTTTCCCATACCATCCAATTCAAGGGAATCTGCTCGAGTTGCATGGCAGGCTCTTGATCCTTTCTGCGCTGTGCTTGCAGTGGGAAATCTTAGCATCCCCAATTCCTTGACCTGGTACTGGCTTTGTGATATACAGGTAGCTACCAGGTATTCTATGGTTGTTCACTCTGAACACAGGAGGAAACGTGTCTAAGACAGATGAGAATTTGAAAGCCGCGTTTGCTGGTGAAAGCCAGGCGAACAGAAAATATCTAGCCTTTGCCAAAAAGGCCGAGGAAGATGGGAAGCCCCAGGTGGCAAAACTGTTTAGAGCAACTGCTGCCGCGGAGACCGTGCACGCACACAATCACCTTAGGGTAATGGGTGGAGTAAAATCCACCAAGGAAAACCTGTTTGAGGCAATTGCTGGGGAATCCTATGAATTCAAGAAGATGTATCCGGAGTTTCTGGAAAAGGCACAGGAGGAGAAAAACACTCAGGCGACGATCACTTTTGGGGGAGCCAACAAGGTAGAGGAGATTCACCACAGCCTTTATGAGAAGGCTCTGTCTGCAGTTGAAAAAGGAGAAGACCTTTCCTCAGGGCAGATCTGGGTCTGTCAAATATGTGGTAACACAGTGGAAGGCACCCCACCCGAAAAGTGTCCCATCTGCGGCGCCCCCAGAGAGAAGTTCGTGGAAATAGATGGTGCACCGAGTGCGGACAAAAGTGTGATTTGCTAGGTACGAATCACGAAGGACGAAGGACGAACGAAATAGGTCCCTATGTCCAGCATAAACTCCGGCGAAGGACGCAGTTGAAGGATCTACTTCCTGTAAACTGCAAACTCCAAACTGCAAACTGCAAAGAACCCCCGACTTTCCCCTGCCTTGAGAGAGCCCGTGAAACGGGCGGCCGTGGGACGGCCCAGGCGGGAGGGAGAAAGGGGAGGGTGAGTCAAGAAAGGACGAAGTACGAGATCTTCGGTCTTAGCTCTGCGATCTAAGATATGAAGGTGCAGGCCGGCCCGGGGCGTTCCACGGTTCCTGCTATGGTCGGCGGGGGTGGCTTCTTCGAGGTCCCCATGTCCATTGTCCCTTATTGTCATTCTGGAGGAGTCAAAAAGGCCCGGCTTTTCCAGGGAAAAGATGAGGCATTTCCGGTCCTTCGTCGGCCCGAGCCGACGGAGGAGAAATATGCCGACGAAGAATCTGCTTTTGCAACGCTTATCGCTAATGCCTATACAGCTAAACCCCAAAAGCAGATCCTTCGCTTTCGCTCAGGATGAGAAATTAACGTTTGTCATTCTGGAGTCAAAAAGGCCCGGCTTTTCCAGAGAAAAGACGAGGCATTTTTGATCCTTCGTCGGCGT
>SOJN01000073.1 GCA_004376575.1 candidate division TA06 bacterium
CAGTATACCAGAACCTTCTGGTATACCGAGGTGCCTTTTATATGATTATCAATCTCCACAGAGTGGACAACACGAAATTGCGAAATCGAAATCCCTGAAGCCACAGGATTCTGGAGGCCGAAGGGCCTCACGAAAAGCAGATTCTTCGTCGCCCTTCGCAAGGCGAATGACTCCTCCAGAATGACATTAGCTTTTTGTCATCGTGTTTAGTGTTTGTTAGAGGGCACAAGCGAAGCGCAGTGAGCTCGTTACAAAGAGTTAATCCCGAGCGAAGTCCTGAGTTCATCGAAGGACGAAGTCGAGGGGAGCGAAGTCCGAAGGACGGAATCCCTTCGCTCCTCTCAGGATAAACTCCGGATCTGCTTGTGCCAGATTGCTTCGTCGCTAACGCTCCTCGCAATGACACGTTCTTTTATTGTGTGGTGAGTAGGGCGTCATCACCCTAGCCCAGTCAGCCGAAAATCGAAAATCGTCAGAGATTCTGCCTGCCCCGTTTCTCGCGAACTGAGATACACGGGGCCCGCCCGGCTCGTTTTACGAGCGGGCGTTTCACGGCCTCCCGAGTTCATCGAGGAGAGCGTAAGCTGGCGAAGGCGAAGGGCAAACAGCGAATTGCGAAAAGGACTGAGGGAAGCGAAATCTCACAAAGCAATCTAAATGAGGTCAATCAAGTACCAGGCAAGAACTGCAAACTGAGAAGTAGGATTTGCACGTGGTGAATAGCGTCGCCGTGACCTTGCAGAAAGCCAAAAAACAAGGCCTGTGCAAGATATGATCGGTGTGCTATAATAACTCCAGATATATTGGGGGAACCCAGGATGTTAAGACCAAGCCCTCAAAACTAGCATGATGTCGCCTTTGATACAGAGAGGGGTAAGATGGGCAAAAAGATTCTGATGTTGGTGATAGTCTTGACATTTGCGTGGAGCGCTGTGTCCTATGCGCACGCTGACGTGACCGCGGAAACCTATATGGTTGAGATGCGAGATGGTATCAGGCTCGCGACCGATGTGTATTTTCCAGATACCTCTGAAGCGCGCCCTGTGTTGCTCTATCGAACACCCTACTGGAAATTCATAGATCGTGCGAATCCTCCCTACTGGAACGGTAAGGGATATGTACTAGTCGTTCAGGATGTTCGTGGTCGATTTGGTTCGGAAGGTGTCGACTCTGTCTTTCTCGATGATGGGTGGGGAGTAAAACAAGACGGTTATGATACGATTGAGTGGATAGTCCAGCAGAGTTGGTGTAACGGCAACGTGGGAATGTTCGGCAGTTCCGCCCGGGGAATCACCACCAATCGAGCTGCTGGGTCCCTTCATCCCAACCTGATCAGTTGCGTTCCCGTTGTCGCTTGTTCTGATTTCTACCATCAGGTCGTGTTCCCAGGAGGTGAATTTCGGAAATCCCTTTGCGAGAACTGGCTCCGTGCCCAGGGCTCAGGGTACATGATTGACTATTTTCTTGGACTACCTTACTACACCGAGGAATGGGAGTACATGGACCTTCACACCCGGACGGACTCTATTACTGCCCCGATGTTGCATGTCGGAGGGTGGTACGATTGCTTTTCTGACGGGATAGTCGCAGCATTCAACGACTTACGTGACAAACCTCAGGCTGGCCCACAGAAGCTTGTAATGGGCCCATGGATACACGGCACCGTGGGCAGCAATGATCCGGTCGGAGAACTACAGTATCCCAATGCGAGTTTCGATGTGTCTGACTACACGGCTCGATGGCTGGACTACTGGGTCCAGGACGACACGAATGGTGTTCTGGATGAACCTGATGTCTACTACTACCTTATGGGTGATCCGGACAAGACCGAGGAAATTGGTTGTGAATGGTTGGAGGGAGATGTCTGGCCGCCTGAAAATGCAGTGGAGGCGGCATATTTCCTCGCGGACAGTGGCAGACTCAATCTCGGAGTCCCGCCAGACAATGACAGTCTCACTTTCACTTTTGATCCCCGTGATCCGGTCCCAACTTTGGGCGGTAACAATCTTACGATTCCTGGAGGACCATTTGACCAGACTGCTATCGGTGTTCGCGACGACGTCCTTGAGTTTCTAACCGAGGTCCTGAATGAGCCTCTACAGGTGGAAGGAGTCGTCCGAGGGGAATTCTTCGTATCAAGCGATCGAAAGGATACCGATTTCACTTTGAAACTCGTCGATGTTTACCCGGATGGAAGAGAAATGTTAGTCACCGATGGCGTTGCTCGAGCTCGCTATCGGTTAGGTGACCGCGAGGAAGATATCACTTTTCTCACTCCAGGCGAAATCGTTCCGATTACAGTCAGTCTGCCTCCCGCGGCGATTGTCTTCAACTCCGGGCATCAGGTTAAAGTCTGCATCTCCTCCAGCAATTATCCGAGATTTGAAATCAATCCAAACACTGACGATCCGCCCTATCAGGAGACAGACACGTTGACAGCCAACAACACTCTGTATTATGGCGGTGCTTACTGCTCGGCAGTGATCCTTCCTGTAGTCGCAGGTTCGAATTTTGTGCAGCACCTGCAAGAAACCAAAACCTGGCGTGTTGCCCTGAGGAGTTACCCCAATCCATTCAGATCACACACCGTCATCAGCTACCAATTACCAGAGGCTGGTGGGGTGAATCTTATCATTCACGATGCATTGGGACGAAGAATAAGGACGCTGGTAGACCGGAGACAACCTGCCGGAGCTTACTACGTGATGTGGAGCGGGAAGAATGACTCAGGGAATCAGGTCCATTCAGGTATCTATTTTTGCAGACTGGAAACTGAAGGCTTCACCAGTACAAGAAAGATGCTCTTCCTGAAATGAAGGTTTCAGGGCAAGTTTTTGGGCTGCGAGATTATTGATATTGTCCAGAATTGAGCAACTGACCAGGTTTTTCCAACATAGCGACCCCAGAGCGATTCAAGATGCTTTTCAGTTAGTGTTAGTACGAGAAGTAGAATTCAGATGATTTTGGAATCGATTTAGTATATAATAGCGGAAAATGAATCCAGTCCGGAATGTTCTGACTAAAGTAAAGCAACGTGGGGTCCATACAATGAAGATAGTATTTGCCGCCACAAAAGACAATGCAGTGTTTTGTCCTGACTGTCACAAGGAAATGAATAAAGAGAGCAGCTTCTGCAGATATTGCGGAGCCAAGTTGAGGCAAAGCGAAATTGAGGCTAGAGAAAAACGAGCCGAAGAAGTCAAAGTGGAAGTTCTCTTCTATGGTACGCCAAAAATGATGCCCAAAGACATACTGAGAAGAAGAGAGAAGATAGTCTTTGAAGCAAGGCCACATATGATATACACACTTCTGGCGCCCTGGCTCATCGGAGCCGCGCTCATTCCAATAGGAATACGCGTCATCTTCGCCCTTGTTTTTGCAGGCGTACTGATTGAAATAA
The DNA here is from genome assembly GCA_004376575.1 of candidate division TA06 bacterium. Classification (NCBI taxonomy): domain Bacteria; species candidate division TA06 bacterium. The sequence continues at coordinate 3,401 of SOJN01000073.1, forward strand.
TTGCCCTTCTGGTACTTTCTCTATCCTTTGTCAATTGGCGGTATACAATCTACGGCTTGACTACAGATCGTGTAATAAGGGTTAGAGGTGTCATTGGCAAAGATATCTACCAGAATCCTCTGGGCAAAATTCAGTTCTACAGGTTGAAGCCGGGATTCTTTCAGAGAAAGTTCCACTGTGGCGACATAATGATATCTGCTGTGGGCACGGCCATAGTCGAGCCAGTATGGAAGAACATCAAAAGGCCCCGTGAAGTACAGAGGACATTGAGGACCCTTGTGCAGGAGATAAGAAAGGAAAACTCAGAACGCGCCT
>SOJN01000074.1 GCA_004376575.1 candidate division TA06 bacterium
CAAAATGTCAAATGTCAAGCACCGTCCCTGATGCAAGCGCGTAAGTACTTTAATTGTAGGGGGTAAGAAAAACAGCAAATGGCGGAAAAGAGGCAAAATGTCAAATGTCAAGCACCGTCCCCAAAGCAGAGAAAGAATCTCCCAAAAGCAGATCCTTCACTTCCGTTCAGGATGACAAAATAACGTCTGTCATTCTGGAGTCAAAAAGGCCCGGCTTTTCGAGAGAAAAGACGAGGCATTTTTAATCCTTCGTCGGCGTAAGTCGACGGAGGAGAAGTCAGGCCCAACCGGCCGAAGAATCTACCAAAAGCAGATCCGGAGTTTATCCTGAGAGGATCGAAGGGACTCCGTCCTTCGGACTGCGCTCCCCTCGATTTATCTCGGGATTAACTCTCTGTAACAAGCTCACCACGCTTTGCTTGTGACCTTTAACACAGAGTAAACAGGACGAAAAATACCCCGTGGAACGAGGCAGGCCTCATGCCCTCTGCGGATGGCATGGGTCTTTTTCGTTTCCATGCTGGTGTGTGCCGGGATTCGGTGTTGACAAGGGAAGGGGCTGTGGTATAATGAATCTTCGGTAAGGCCACTAGTGACAATGGATTGCACCCACGCCTCAGAAGGAGCTTATGTTCAGGAGAGCTGCAGTAGGCCTATATCTCAGGTTCACGGGGCCTTTCCTGAGAAGACATAAAATACCATTCACGGATGTCTTGAAGAACGCTGAGCGGATTCTCATTCGTCCGCCCTCTGGGCCGGGTGAGCTCCTCTTTTCTCTTCCTACTATAGAAACGATCAAGCGCAACTACCCTGATTCCGAGGTGAGCCTTCTCATTCCTGAGCGCAAGATCGAACTGGTGACTGGGACAGCGCTTGCAGACCGTATTATCGTGTACAGTGAACCACTGGTCCCATTCGGTAGCAAGTTCAGGGACCTGAAGAAGGGTTTGAGAAAGCTCCGCTTTGACCTATATCTGGATCTGAACAGACCCGGGGATCAAGACCGGAGGCTTCTTGCATCACTTGGAGCAGCCAAGGTGAGGATTGGCAATAGTAACGGCAGGGATTTTCCGTATCTGAACTGGGAGGTGAGGCCTTCGGGCCACGAGAGGGATGAGGTGAACAGAAACCTTTCTATGCTCTCATGGATTGATGAATCGAAGCGGGTGTTGATGCACCCTGACGGGCGCTTCGTCGGCGTTGCCGACAGACTGTGGCTGGAGGACTTCCTTCTGTCTCGTTCTTGGGTCCAAGATGAGAAACGTGTGATAGTAGATCTTACAATCCCCGGGACGAGAAGAGGATGGGGTACAGAGAGTCTGGTCGATATTCTCAAGGGGCTGGAACAGCTTTGCAGTCCCAGGCTGTTTGTCATTCCTCCGCCGGACTATGAGACGAAGAAAGGGTTTTTTGACTTGAGCAAGCATGTAACCAGGCAGGTCATACTCTTTAATGAGCCAGTTTCACGCATAACATCTTTGATGGAAAAATCCAATCTGATTTTGTCCTCAAAAAGTGACCTCTTCTCTCTTGGTTTTGCTCTTGGTATCCCGTGCATTCTACTGATACCTGAAGACGAAAAATTCTATCCACCAGAGGCTGAGTGGGTCAGAATCTTCAGACTCAAGAGGGGCAAGAAGGTCCCCTCTGGGGAGATAGTGGGGGCTGCCGCAGGTCTCCTGGAGAAAGAGAGAAGTGCACAGTAGGCTCTTCGCATACATAAAGCCATATCGAAAGCAACTCACCCTGTCAGTTCTGTGTATGGGTTTTCTGGCCTTGTCCAGTGGGCTTTCTCTGGGCATGATAATCCCTCTGGTTAATGCCCTTTTCAGGGGAGGCGAGGTCGAAATCTCAATAGGGCACACAGGCCTTGGATGGATACTCGACAGGATAAACGTCTGGTTAGCTTCTGCTCCGCCGATGGTAACGCTTGGGCGGCTGGCTGCTCTGATAGCCCTGGTCTACTTCTTCAAAGGGTTGTTCACATACCTTCAGAGATACTTCTCAGTGGTGGTAGAACAGGGGACAGTCAGGGACTTAAGAGAAGCCATATATAGACACCTGCACACCCTATCTCTCAGTTTCTTTCACACGCAGAGAACAGGCGTTCTCACATCAAGGATAACCAACGATGTCGTCTTCATACAGGGTGCTATTGACAAGGGATTCATTGCCCTGATCAGGGAATCTCTGCTTGTTCTCGTCTATGTGGCGATCGTCATATGGGCCTCCTGGAAACTGGCAATAGTCGCAATATTGATTGTGCCGCTGTCCACATGGATGATAATCCTTCTGGGTAGGAGGCTGAGGAGCAGCAGTCACAGCGTTCAGGAGGCGACCGGAAGCATCGCTTCCACCCTGACAGAGACGATCTCTGGTATGAGGGTCGTCAAAGCATTCTCCATGGAAAACTTTGAGATAGGCAAATTCGTGTCCCAGATCTGGGATTACTATAGAGCTTTCCTGAGATTTGAAAGAGTCAGCATGCTTGCCGGGCCCATGACTGAGTTTCTGGGCGTGATCGCCGCGTGCATCATACTCATATATGGTGGGTACCAAATTCTCATCATAGGAGAGTTAACTCCAGATAGATTCATACTATTCCTTGCCGCTTCCCTTTCTCTGATGCAGCCCATAAAGAGGATAAGTCAGGCGAATACCCAGATACAACAAGGTCTGGCCGCTTCCTCCCGAGTCTTCAGAGTCCTTGATGTTATGCCAGAGGTGCGGGAGGTCAAGGACCCCGTCACGGTCGAATCTTTCCGAGATTCAATAGTGTTTGATGGAGTCTCTTTTGGATACGAAAGCAATAGGACGATCCTGAACGACATTAATCTCCGGATAGGAGTTGGCGAAGTCGTCGCGCTGGTAGGACCGTCCGGCGCAGGAAAGTCAACCATCGCTGACCTTGTGCCGAGATTCTATGATTCCACTGAGGGAAAGGTGACTATTGACGGTATTGACCTGAGAAAGGCCAGGGTGGCCAGCCTCAGGAACCTGATGGGTATCGTCACACAGGAGACGATCCTTTTTAACGACACAGTGAGAAACAACATAGCTTACGGTCGGACAGATGCCAGCATGGACGATGTGGTGCTTGCCGCGACGGCAGCAAACATTCACGATTTCATAACAACTCTTCCAAAGGGCTACGACACTCTTATTGGCGAGAGAGGGGTGAGACTCTCTGGAGGCGAAAGACAGAGGATCGCAATTGCGAGAGCAATATTGAAGAATCCGCCTATATTGATACTTGACGAGGCCACCTCATCTCTTGATACCGAATCTGAGATGCTGGTTCAGGAAGCCCTGGGGAGATTGATGGAAGGCAGGACTTCGCTCGTAATAGCTCACAGGCTGTCCACGGTCAGGCGGGCAGACAGAATAGTCGTGGTCAAGGATGGAAAGATAGTTGAGGTTGGCACCCATCAATCTCTCCTTTCCAATGAAGGAACCTACAAACGTTTGTACGACCTGCAGTTCAAGGACATGAGCGGTGAAACGTATCCGGATACCAGCAAGAAGCCTGTTCTCTCACATTCTGTTGCAGTGAAACGACCGGCTGAGGATGCCGAACAGAAAGTTGACGTTAGAAAGCCCAAGCATGTGACTGGAGGAAAGAGGAGCTCGAACAAAGACATGGCTGTGCTCGAGCCCACAAGTTCGGATCTCATGCACAGGCTTGATGAAGACAAGAGGGCGAGGGCGGAGCTGGCTGCGCTTGAGCAGCTGACTGTGGCAATGCAGTCATCTCTCAACCTTCAACAGATCCTGAATGAGGCCGTAAAGATAGTCAGGAAGAAGTTCTCCTACCTGAACATTGCAGTACTGCTTCTCCAGGATGATGGGTCGCTGAGAATCGCGGCCCATGAAGGGTACAAAGATCTGGATATACCTCGCGCCGAGAGTAAGCTGGCAAGCAAAGGAGGAATAACCTGGCAGGCCTTGAAGGCGTGCAAACCCGTTGTAGTCAGGGATACTGCAAGTGAACCCCTCTATGTTGGCTCCAGAGAGAAGCTGAAGTCAGAGATTGCCGTGCCGCTGAGGGTGAAGAAGAGGCTTGTTGGCGTCCTGGACGTTGAAAAGGAAGGGCGGGGCTCTCTGGGGAGGAGAGATGTAAGGCTTCTGCGCCTGATTGCTTCAAGAATCGCTCTTGCTGCTGAGAACGCAAGACTCTATCAAGAAAAAGAGAGGCTTGCCGTTACTGATGACTTGACAGGCATATACAACTACCGTTTGTTCAGGGAAAGGCTCGTACAAGAGGTCAAAAGGGCCAGGAAAGAGAAGAGCAAACTGTCACTCTTGATGCTGGATGTGGACGACTTCAAACGCCACAATGATATGTTTGGCCACCTTGGCGGAGATCAGCTCCTGCGTGAGCTGGCAGTGCTTTTAAGGTCGAATGTGAGGAAAAGAGGATTGGTCACGAGATATGGCGGGGACGAGTTCATGATTATTCTTCCTCAATGCAACAAAGAAAAGGCGCTTTTGGTTGGCGAGAGAGTGAGAAAAGCCGTTGAGGAGTATTCAGGTCTTGAGGATGGTCCCCCAGGGAGCAAATTCACAATAAGCGTGGGCGTTGCCACCTACCCGGCTGATGCCTCGGACGGAGAAGAGCTTGTGGGCAAGGCGGATAAGGCATTGTACCGTGCCAAGCAGGGCGGCAAGAACAGGATATCAACATGATCAGACTTCCGGGAAGATCCAGGACAGCCTTCAAGAACTACATCTTTCTGGGCGCTCTCGTAATCGCTCTTGGGTCCTTCTTCTATACACAGAGCCTGGTGAGAAGGCTTGAAGATGCCTCAAAGACGATCACCAAGATGTTTGCCGAGTTCTACGCGAAGATGAGCCTTCCGGCTACTGCAACTTCATCTGTGGAAACCGGGATATTCTTTGAACAGATAGTGATGAAGATTACTTTCCCGGTCATTTTTACTGATGAGCGTGGCGTGCCCACTGCATGGAGGAACATAGGAATAAGCCCGGATGTCATATCCAGAGAAGAACTTGCGGCGGTCGATCCGGAAAACCCTCCCAGGGTTCTGGAGAGGGTATTCAATACGATAACAAAACTCGATTCTGAGCATGAACCCATACCCATGAATTTTGGCCGCCGCGTGGTTGGCTATGTCCATTACGGTGAGTCAAGAGCTGTGAGGGAGTTGAGATGGGCACCGATCATCCAGCTTGTTGTCATTGCCCTTTTTGTCATTGTGGGGTTTTTGGGGTTCAAGGCCATCAGGGTCGCCGAGGAGAATTTCATCTGGGCTGGTATGGCAAAGGAGACCGCACACCAGTTGGGGACGCCCATATCTTCGCTCTTGGGTTGGCTCGAGGCGCTCAAGGATTCCGGGAAGAGGAAGACAAAAGAGGAGATCATTTCTGAGATGGGGAGAGACCTGGCTAGATTAGAGTCAGTCACCTCCAGGTTCAACAGGATAGGTTCGCCTCCCAGGTTTGAAAGGAAAGACCTTACAGGCATGCTTTCCGAGACTGCCGATTATTTCAGGCTGAGGCTACCCAAACACGGGAAGAGGATTGAAATAGTGGAGCATCATGAACCTATTCCTGAGGTCGATGTCGATGAGGAACTCTTCTGCTGGGCGATTGAGAATCTTGTCAGGAACTCGCTTGACGCGATTGCAGGTGGTTCAGGGAAGATAGAAATCTCGGCCGGGTGTTCGTCTTCGGAGCCGGCTGTTGAGATAAGGGTAAGAGACAACGGCAGAGGGATGAGCCGGGATGAGAAGAGGAGGGCCTTCATGCCCGGATATACAACCAAGAAGTTCGGCTGGGGCCTGGGGCTTCCTCTTGCAAAGAGAATCATAGAGAACTATCATGGTGGCCGGCTGTTGATTGAATCGAGCCAGCCCGGCAAAGGGACGTGTTTTCTCATACGGATGCGGACCCAAGGGAACATAAGGTGAAGAAGTCAGGAAAGAGAATTCTCTGGGTTGACGATGAGATTGAAGCTCTGAGCTCTCATGTCTACCTCCTGGAGGGAAGAGGGTATGAGGTGTCCACTGCAACGAACGGTGACGACGGTGTATCTCTGTTGAGGTCCGAATCGTTTGACCTGATTCTCCTTGATCAAATGATGCCAGGCATGGATGGGATTACGACTCTAGCAGAGCTGAGGAGGCTCGACTCCAACGTGCCCATAGTGATGGTGACCAAGAGCGAAGAAGAGAGCCTCATGGATGAAGCATTTGGCAGGGACGTTGCCGATTTCCTGGTGAAGCCAATAAATCCGCGCCAGTTGATATCCACCTGCAAGAGAATCCTGGAGAAACGGCATATGATTGAGGAAAGGATGCCGCAGGACTATGCTTCAGACTTCAATAAGATTTCACAGATGAGGCTTTCAAGTCCTGACTGGAGTGACTGGGTGGACATATACTCGAGGCTTTGTGAGTGGGATGTATGGATGGACAGGTTCAAGGATGAGGGGCTTGGCAAAACCCATGCCGGCCAGAAGAAAGACTGTAACAGTGATTTCTGTAAATATGTTTCCTCAGAGTATACTTCCTGGGTATTGGGTAAAGAAGGGCCTCTTCTTTCACCACATATCTTCAAGGAGCATGTATTTCCTAGATTGAGAAAGAACCGGCAGGTAGTGTTCCTGCTTCTGGACTGTATGAGGCTGGACCAGTATCTTTCTATCGAACCTCTCCTGAAGCAAAGTTTCAACATAAAGAGGAATTTCTACTACTCCATTCTTCCCAGCGCGACTCCTTATGCCAGGAACGCAATCTTCAGTGGTCTGTTTCCCGTGGAGATGTCCAGGCATCATCCTCAGTTCTGGAGCACCAAAGGAGAAGGGAGTCAGAACAGGTATGAACGAGAGTTTCTTGAACTCGCACTGAAGAAGGAGATGGTGAGGCCCCGAGGGTTTGAATATGTCAAAGTCCTGAGCGCCAAGGATACAGAGAAACTCGCCGAAAATCTGCCGCATCTTCTGAACAATCAGCTTCTTTGCATTGTCGTCAATTTTGTGGACATTCTCACCCACTACCGATCCGAGTCGACAGTGGTCACGCAGATGACTGCTGATGAGGACGCATTGAGGTCCTTCACACATACATGGTTTGCCAGAAGCCGGATATATGAACTGCTTGGACGGATTGCCAGGAAAGATGTAGATGTGATACTAACGTCCGACCACGGTTCGATTCAGGGCGAACGGCCGTGCACCATTTATGGCGGAAGGGAGATCTCCTCCAATTTGAGATACAAGTTCGGCAGTTCGATAAGGTGTGACGAGAAACAGGCCTTAGTGATAAAGGATCCCGTTGAGTATATGCTTCCGACAGACGTTCCAAACAAGCGGTACTGCATAGCAAAGGAAGACTACTACTTTGTATACCCGACACACTACCAGCGGTACGTAAAGCAATACAGAGGGACTTTCCAGCACGGCGGAATATCAATGGAGGAAATGATATTGCCTGTCTGCACTCTCACTTCGGAATAGAAAAGATGGATGAGGAAGTTGCATATCTTGGGCTGGGGACAAACATAGGCGACCGTTTGAACAACCTGATTGATGCCAAAAGCAGGTTGAAATCTATTCCCGGGATCAGGCTCCAAAAGACCTCTTCTGTATACGAGACTGAACCTGCTGGAATGTCGGTGGCAAATAGCTTTCTGAATGCCGCCTTTTCAGTAATGACTTCCCTCTCCCCCCATCAACTGCTATACTCACTCCAGGGTCTTGAGTCGGATATGGGAAGACAAAAGGGAATGAAGATGGAGCCTCGAATAATGGACGTAGATCTACTCATGTACGGCTCTTTCAGGATTCAGGAAGAAGACCTTATTGTACCTCATCCTCGTATGCACCAGAGGAGATTCGTACTCGTCCCCCTTTGTGAAATAGCTCCAGAAGCCGTTCATCCCGTATTGGCTAGGAAGGTTCGTGATATATTACTTGAATTGGGTGATGAAGACGGCGTAAGATTCTATAGTGAATTTCCACTGAAGGACATCGGAGAGAGATGAGATGAATGAGCCGCGATTTCTCGCCGTGGAAGGCCCCATAGCTGTGGGCAAGACAGATCTGGCCAATGCCCTTGCCAGGAGGTTGAAGGCGAAAACGATACTGGAGGATGTCGCGGAGAATCCATTTCTTGCCGGTTTCTACAGAGATATGAGGGCTCACGCTTTTCAAACTCAAATATTCTTTCTCCTGTCAAGACACAGACAGATGCGAGAGATTGCGCAGGCTGATCTCTTTTTTGAAAGGGTGATAAGCGACTATATCTTCGCAAAAGACAGAATTTTTGCATATCTGAACCTGGATGACGAGGAGCTCTCTCTCTATGAGAAGATATATCCGTTCTTTGAAAGCGAAATTATACTTCCCGACCTGGTAATCTACCTGCAGGCAAATCCGGATCGTCTCTTCGAAAGAATGAACAAAAGGGAGAGACCGTACGAGCGGGCAGCTACACTCGAATATCTCAGAGAACTGAGTGAAGCGTACAACAGGTTCTTCTTTCACTACTTCAGCACTCCACTTCTGGTGGTGAATGCAAACGCGCTTGACTTCTCCAAGGATGAGGAGGCAGTCAAGGACCTGATAAAACAGTTCGAAAAGCCCTTCTCAGGCACCAGGTACTATGTACCACCTGCGGAGTAAGTTCGAATTCAGAAGGCGAGACCTGTGAGGCTGGTTGAGAACATCTCTGAAATGAAGGAATTGTCACTGAAAGCATTGTCCTCCAACAGGACAGTCGGCTTTGTGCCAACCATGGGCTATCTTCACGAAGGTCATTTGAGTCTGGTGAGGATCGCAAGAGAGAAGTGCGAACTTCTGGTTGCCTCCATATTCGTCAATCCCACACAGTTTGTTGAAGGAGAGGACTACGACTCATATCCAAGGGATATGGAGCTGGACGTACAGCTCCTGGATAAGGAGGGTGTAGATTTGGTCTTCTTGCCGAGAATAGAGGAGATGTATCCTGAAGATTACTCCACTTTTGTTGAAGTTGAGGATTTGACTTCGGTCTTGTGCGGAGCAAGCAGGCCGGGCCATTTCAGGGGGGTCACCACGGTTGTAGCAAAGCTCCTCAACATCGTGAGACCCCATTTTGCCGTTTTTGGTGACAAAGACTACCAACAAGCAATTGTGGTCAGAAGGATGGTACGCGACCTCAACATCGATACTGATATTGTGATGGGGCCAACTGTAAGGGAGGAGGACGGGCTCGCCATGAGCTCCAGAAATCTCTATCTGAATGACAAGGAGAGGAGCGATGCGACCATCCTTTACAGGTCACTTTTGAAAGGGAAAAAAATGGTCGCCTCCGGGACGGCCAATGCTTCAGAAGTGAAACTTGCTGTCAGAAAGATGATAGAAGAGAAGGATACTGCCAGAGTGGACTATGTGTCTGTGGTTCACCCTGAGAGGCTCAAAGAACTGCAGAGAATTGACGATGAGGCTGTTATTGTCGTAGCAGCCAGGTTCGGGAAGGCAAGGCTTATTGACAACATCAGAGTCTCTAGAAAGGAGCGAAACTAGATGCTCAGGATGATGTGCAAATCAAAGCTTCACACGCTAACGGTGACCGACTCAAACCTCAACTATGAGGGGTCGATAGAAATCGATGCTGACCTTCTAGATAAGTCTGATATTTTGCCCAACGAGATAGTGCTCGTGATAAACATGAACTCTGGAGCGAGGTTTGAGACCTACGTGATGAGGGGCGAACCCGGAACTGGTGTGGCGAGGTTAAACGGCGGCGCGGCGCGGTTGGGTGTACCGGGCGATGAGCTGATAGTCATCTCGTATGGCTTTATGGAGAGTGGCGATGCGCGCACATACAAACCGAAGGTTGTCCTCGTTGGTGAAAGGAATAAAATCATAGAAAAGAAGACGAGATGAATGTGGCAAACGAGAATGATGGTTGCTCGCTGATTGGTGGGTATGACTTGAAGGCTAGGGGCGCAGAGCAACCCCGTTGGTTAGGTAATAACGTAGGCGATGTACTATTTTTCTGGTAGGATTTGGAGTCATGCGCAGGGTGAAGAAGGGGACTGAGGAGGGAGCGAAGCTTGGCACTGCACTACTCCTGGTGGTCACTCTGCTGGTGATGTTTTTTGCTGCGTCCTTCATTTTCAGAATGGTGCACGAACTCCCGCAGCCGAAAGAAGAACCTCTGCCCAAAGGGATGAGAGTCGAGGTCTTGAATGGAAGCAGACATGACAGAATGGCTAGGAAGGTGGCTGTCCTTCTGAGGTGTGAGGGGGTAGATGTGGTAAATATCGACAACGCCAAATCGAATGATTTTCCCAAGACCGTGGTCGTCGATAGAGTGAGCAACGATATGAGATATGCGAAGGCTGTGGCCAAGAGGATTGGCTGCGGCGAAGTGATGGCTGAGCCCGATCCGTCTCTTTATCTGGAGGTGAGTATCATCATTGGGAACGATTGTGCGAAGTTGTTTCCGAGGGCGATGGAGGAGCAGTGGTGGTAGAGAGGGAAGCTTGAATCTGGGGCCTGTGGAGGTCGCGGAAATAGCGGCGGAGGCTGCGCAGGAGAAGAAATCAAAGAATACGTGCATCCTTGACTTGAGAGGTCTATCGTCAATAACAGACTATTTCGTCATATGCAGTGTGACTTCTGATGTGCAGGGAAGAGCGGTTGCTGATAACGTGCAGGAGGAGCTCTCCAAGAGCGGCGCTGATGTCTGGTTTGTCGAGGGGTATGAACATGCTAAATGGATTCTTCTGGACTATGTTGATGTGGTGGTGCATGTTTTCGAAGAGGAAACCAGAGATTTCTATGGTCTTGACAGGCTTTGGGGAGATGCTCCTCGAGCAAAACTGAGTACGGCTGCCAAAAAGGGCAAAAAGAAGTGAAATCCCCGAAGACATATGTGAAAGATGTACTACTGGAAGCTTTACGCAGCTGCGGGTTTGATAGGCCGCATACTGAAAAGGTAGGTGTCTCACTTCCCAAGAACCCCAGGTGGGGTGACTACTCTACCAATTCTCCTTTCTTGTTGGCTGAGGTGAGCGGGAAGGAGCCCGAGGAGACGGCAGCACGGATTGTGGATGCTATCCCAAAAGAGATGTTTGATAGAGTTGAAGTTGCCGCAGGATTCATTAACTTCACGCTCAGCCGTGACTTCCTTTTCGAGTTCGTGCGCGAAGCTTCAAGAAGCGGCCTTGAGTATGCAAGAAACGATTCAGGGAAAGGAAAGTCAATACTGATAGAGTTTGTGAGCGCTAACCCCACTGGTCCACTCGTGGTAGTGAATGCCAGGGCCGCAGCCATAGGCGATTCTCTGACAAGGATATTCAGGCACTGCGGGTACAAGGCTGAGTCTGAGTTCTACATAGACGATGCAGGCCGTCAGGTTGAAATGCTCGCTCTTTCTGTGGAAGCCAGACTCAAACAACTCCTCGGCCAGGAAGCAAAGATCCCGAAAGATGGCTATGCTGGTGAGTATGTTGTTGACCTTGCAAAGGGGCTCCTGAGTGATGCCGAGCATCTTCTTTCTCTGGGGCCGGAAGAGAGGTTATCCAGATTCAGGGAGTATGCCCTGGAGAAGATGCTAGCTTCTCAGAAAGACTCACTGGAGGCATTCGGGGTTGAGTTTGATAACTGGGCTAACGAAAGCAGTTTCAGGGGTGAGGGTGGAACAGACAGACTGTTGGAAACACTGAAAAAGGTGGGCGACACCTATGAGGATGGTGGCGCCCTCTGGTTCAGGTCTTCCGGATACGGAGATGAGCGGGACAGAGTTATCAAGAAATCGACCGGCGACCTGACCTATCTTGTTGCTGATAGCGCCTACCATGCTAATAAGTTTGATAGGAAATTCGACAGGATTCTCGACCTTTTCGGGCCTGATCACCACGCGCAGGTGCCCAGCCTGAAAGCAGTGCTGAAGGCTCTGGGTTATCCCGGGGAGAAGCTGGAGGTCCTTACTGTTCAGTGGGTCACACTTGTGAAAGAGGGAAAGAAGCTGAGCATGTCCAAACGCGGCGGCACATTCATAACCATGGATGAACTGACTGAAGATGTGGGGAAGGATGTTGCTAGATTCCTCTTCTTGATGAGAAGGCCATCATCTCATCTTGACTTCGATATCGACCTGGCCAGGAAGACCTCTGAGGAGAATCCTGTCTATTATGTTCAGTATGCGCACGCCAGGATTTGTTCAATCCTGGATTATGCTGGGCAACAGGGTGTGGCAATGCCCGGGTTAGAAGAGGCAGATCTTTCGCTGTTGAGCAAGCCAGAAGAGAGAGATCTGATGGTCCGCATCGCATCATTTACTGATCTGGTTGTTGAGTGCATGGAAGAACTATCTCCCCACAGGATTCCCTTTTTCCTCCAGGATCTGGCATCGTCCTTCCACAGCTTCTATCACAAACACAGGGTGGTGACAGATGATAAGCCTCTGAGCCAGGCACGGCTGCTTCTGTGTGACGCCCTGCGGGCAACCATTACGACGGGGCTTAGCCTGATTGGGGTCTCCGCCCCTGAAAAAATGTGAATTCCTTTACGCATAGGCCTTTGTGCTTCGTTGCTCGAAACTAAAGTCTGTCCCTGTCACCACATGCCCAAAAGCACGAAATTGCGAAAATAGAAAACGACATAGGTCCACGCCATCGGAGAGGGCGGGCAGGCCCCGTGTATCTCGCTTCGCAAGAAACGGGGGGCCGTGAAACACGCGCTCGTAAGACGAGCCGGGCCCCGTGTATCTCGCTTCGCGAGAAACGGGGCAGGCAGGCAGGCAGGGAGTGTGAGATTGCTTCGTCGCGCCAACCATTCTCCTCCATCGGCTAAGGCCGATGAAGGACCAAAAATGCCTCGTCTTTTCTTTGGAAAAGCCGGGCCTTTTTGGCTCGCAATGACCCTCCTTCGCTATTACCATAGCTTCGTAGGGCAGGCATGGTTTTTTGCCTTCGTCCTTTGCAATCTGTACTTTGTACTTCCAGTAGGGAAAAGCAGATCCTTCACTTTCGTTCCCCGTCTGTCTCGCTTCGCGAGAAACGGGGCGGGGGAGACGTGATGGGAAATTCCCGATTTCGGATGTTGGGGAGTGCGGGGGAGGGAGTTCCGTGTTCTCCAGCCAGGGCTGAGAGCTGGCGTATAGAGCGCGTTCCCTTTCACCTTGACATTGCCGGGTTCGTCATATATTATAGTGCCAAAAGAGGTTAGCAAATGCGCTACAGAGAGGCCGGGGTGGACATCGAGGCTTCCGATGAGGCTAAGAGAAGAATAGCCAAGATGGTCAAGGACGCTTTTGGTGATTCTCATCCCCTGAAGTTTGGTGGGTTCGGCAGTCTCTACAAGCCAGATTTTAGCCCCGCTGACGAGAACTATCTGGTGTCCAGTGTGGACGGTGTGGGAACGAAAGTGAAAGTAGCCATGATGGCAGATAGGCACAACACCGTTGGAGTAGATATTGTCAACCACTGTGTTAACGATATACTGGCCTGTGGAGCAGCACCTCTCTATTTCATGGACTACATTGCGACAGGAAAGATGAATCCGGATACTATTGAAAGCATAGCCTCCGGTCTTGTCAAAGCATGCAAGGAAGCAGGGTGTGTGCTCATCGGCGGAGAGACTGCTGAGATGCCCGGCCTCTATGCTGACAGCGATTACGATCTGGTGGGATTCATTGTGGGAGCGGTTAGTCGCTCTAATCTGATTGATGGCAGTACAGTGGAGGAAGGAGATGTCCTGGTGGGACTCGCTTCCAACGGCCTGCATACCAATGGATATTCCCTCGCAAGAAGAATCTTTTTTGAAGGCTGTGGACTTGAGATTGACAGCTATGTGGAAGAACTCGGCTCCTCAGTGGGTGAAGAACTCCTGAAGATTCACAGATGTTATCTGGATCCAGTTAGGGCGATCATGAAGGATCAGCAGATAAAAGCGATCGCTCACATTACCGGAGGGGGCTTCTTCGGCAACCTGCCGAGAACCTTTCCCGGGAATCTTGATGCGGTTATCAAACTGGGCTCATGGCCGGTTCTCGAAGTGTTCAATATGATACAGAGAGAAGGGAAAGTCCCGAGAGACGAGATGTACAGGACGTTCAACATGGGGATAGGCATGATTATTGCCGTGTCTGCTGGGTCATCGGCAGCCATTCTCTCCAGGCTGAAGAGTAGTGGAGCTCCTGCGTGGGAGATCGGCCGCATGGAAAAGGGGAGCGGCACGGTAACATTGAGAGAGGGATAGATGGAGAGTGAAAGTCGTACTTCTGCCATGAAACAACTCTGTGAAATCGCCCAGGAGGACGGCAGATACAGCGTTGATAGCTACGTCTTTCTTTTTGAGGCCCTCAGGTTCGCTCAAGCAAGGTTTCAAAAAAAGAAACACGTCAGCGGGAAAGAACTTCTGGAGGGAATAAGGGGACTTGCACTGGAGAAATTCGGGCCCATGTCCAAGAATGTGTTTGAACACTGGGGTGTCAGGAGCACTGATGATTTCGGAGAGATGGTTTTTCTCCTGGTGAAAGATGGCTTGCTCAGCAAGACGGACACTGACGACATTGAAGACTTTCATGAGGTTTATAGTTTTGATGAGGTCTTCATAAAAGGCTACAAGTATGGCTCCAAGGTTTAGCACCATGGTCGGATATTCAGAGATTTTGAAGGAAGAAGTGAAGCTGGGAGTACTCAAGAGTATGGTGGACAGTGTTTGCATGGACATAGTGAATGGAAAACTGAGTAGGGATGAAGCGAATAGTAGGGCCGCTAGGGTAAGAGAGAAAGCCGAACTTTTGATACCTGATATGATGGGCACCTTTGACATGATTTATGGCAGCAGATTCAAAAGACTAATACAGCAGTTTATTCTTGAAAAGAATGGCTAATCTAGTTACGCTGACCACAGACTTTGGAGACTCGCAGGGGTGTGTTGGAATCATGAAAGGTGTTATGGCCTGTATCAATTTGAATGTCAAATTCATAGATATGGCTCACGATATTCCGTCACACGATGTCTTCCACGCTGCCTTTGTGCTCAAGACTGCTTATAGATACTTCCCGGAGGGAACCGTACACCTGGCCGTGGTTGATCCCGGGGTGGGCGGATCGAGGAGACCAATCGCGGTTCGAACAGACATGTACTACTTTGTTGGACCAGATAACGGGCTATTCACATACATATACGGCGAAAACGAATTTGATGTGAGAGAGATAACCGAAGCCAAATACACACTGGGGGTGGATTCTACGACATTTGACGGGAGAGACATATTCGCACCCGTGGCAGCTTATCTTTCTCTTGGTGTTTCCATTGAGCAGTTTGGACAGGAGATAAGTGATCCTGTAAGGCTTGACATCTACAGACCTGAATACGGCAAAGGGTTCATCAAGGGTCATGTAATCCACATCGATCAATTCGGCAATTTGATAACTGACATAAAAAGAGATGAATCTGAGCAGGTGATGGACTTCAGGGATGTGAGAATAAGGGCTGGTGACTTGGTCATTGAGAGAGTATCTGGGGCCTACTCAGATGGTCCGCCTGGAGAGCCTGTATGTGTTTGGGGAAGCCACGGACATCTGGAGGTAGCTGTCAGCCAAGGCAGAGCTGTAGATTCGATAGAGGGGATGGGTAGAGGCGCAGAGGTTTTTGTGCAAGCGAACGAATAGTTCTACCTCAAGCCCCGGATAACTAGATTTCTTTGGAGGATCACATGCCGAGGGACTGGTTTGATATTGTAAAAAGAACACAGGAAGATCTTGAGTCTATATTCGACGATTTCTTCTTTTTCAAGAGTCCTATTGCCATGAGACCTGAGGCCGTGTGGAGACCTGAGGTAGATGTTTATCAGACAGAAGAGAATGTCATCGTGTGTATTGAATTGGCTGGCGTTCCCAAGGAGTCTATTAACATGTCTATACACAGAGATATTCTCGTCGTCTCCGGTGTCAGGAAAGAGAAGGGGACAGGTGCCGAGAAGAGGAGTTACTACAAGATGGAGATCAGCTTCGGCCCGTTTGAAAAGAAGATTCACCTGCCATGCCACTGTGATTCCGCTAAGGCGAGAGTGGAAGAACATTGTGGTATGGTGAAAATCATTCTGCCGAAGCTGGCAAGCCCTTCAACTGAAACGACGGAGATTGAAATAGAATGAATGATCAAGAGCATGGATTACTGGATCTCAGTGAGCGGCAAGCTGAAATAACTATACCAACCGGGCTGCCCATTCTGCCCATCAAGACCGGTGTGGTCTTCCCGTTCATGATAGTTCCGCTAATAGTCTCTGACAAGCAGTTGATACAACTGGTAGATGATGCCCTGGGATCTGACAAGCTAGCCGGTGTGGTAACTCAAGAGAAGCCTGAAATCGAGAATCCCGGGCCTGACGATCTCCACAAATACGGCACAGTTTCCCTCATTGTGAAGATGCTCAGATTCCCTGATGGCAGTCTGAGAATACTGGTCCAGGGCGTTGGTAGGATAAAGTTGACCCGGTTTACTCAGATGTCTCCTTACATGAAGGCCAAGGTAGACGTGATCAAAGAGCCGAAAGAAAAGTCGCTAGAATTGGAAGCGCACGTGAGAAATGCGGTAAATCTGTTTCAGAAGGTTGTTTCCATGGCCTTCTATCTACCGGATGAACTGCAGGCTGTTGTTCTGAACATCCACGATGAGAGTAAGCTTGCGGACTTTATCGCCTCCAACGTTAACTTTGACGTGAAAGACAAACAGTCCATCCTTGAGGCTGTGGACCTGAAGGAAAGGTTCAAAAGGCTCATTTCTCTCCTGTCAAAAGAGGTGAACGTGCTTGAGCTGGGTGCGAAGATAAGATCCCAGGTGAAGACAGAGCTGGACAAAGATCAGAGAGAGTACTACCTGCGAGAACAACTGAAGGCCATACAAAGAGAGCTGGGTGAAGAGGATGAGAGGGTGACAGAAAAGAGAGAGATGACGAAAAAGATACATACCGCCAAAATGCCCAAGGATGTTGAAGATGTGGCTTTAGCAGAGCTGGACAGGCTGTCCAAGATGTCAGTAGCGGCCGCGGAATACACAGTTTCCAGAACCTACCTCGATTGGCTCGTTTCGCTGCCGTGGTCTGTGGAGAGCGAGGATAACCTCGACATAAAGGGTGCAGAGAGCATACTCGATGAGGACCATTATGATCTCAAAGATGTGAAGGAGAGGATGCTGGAGTACCTGGCAGTGAGAAAACTAAAACATGACACCAAGGGCCCCATACTCTGTTTTATTGGACCACCTGGAGTTGGGAAGACATCCCTTGGGAAGTCAATCGCACGAGCCCTGGGCAGGAAGTTTGTCAGACTTTCTCTGGGAGGTGTCAGAGACGAGGCTGAGATAAGAGGCCATAGAAGGACTTATGTTGGAGCGCTCCCCGGAAGAATCATTCAGGGGATAAGGAAGGCAGGGTCCATGAATCCGGTTTTCATGCTTGATGAGGTTGACAAGATTGGCGTCGATTTCAGGGGCGATCCAGCAGCCGCGCTTCTCGAGGTTCTTGACCCAGAGCAGAACAACTCATTCAGTGATCACTATCTGGAGGTCTCCTTCGATCTGAGCAAGGTCATGTTCATAACCACTGCCAATATTGCAGATCCGATTCCGCCGGCGCTGAGAGACAGAATGGAAATGCTTGAACTCCCGGGCTATATCCTTGAGGAAAAGGTCCTGATAGCACGCAAGTTTCTCATCCCCAGACAGATTGAGGAGAATGGGCTCAGCACAGACCAGATAACTTTCCAGGGAAAAGCGATAACGACCATTATCGGCGAGTATACCAGGGAGGCAGGTGTAAGGAACCTGGAGCGGGAAATAGCCTCCATCTGCAGGAAAGCGGCCAGAAAGGTGGCTGCCGGTGAGAAG
Source organism: candidate division TA06 bacterium (assembly GCA_004376575.1). Classification (NCBI taxonomy): domain Bacteria; species candidate division TA06 bacterium. The sequence goes on from SOJN01000074.1 coordinate 17,849, forward strand.
AAGAAGTTCGTCATTAGCAAGAAGACGGTTTCTGACATGCTCGGTCCGCGCAAGTTCTATTCTGAGGTTGCTTCAAGGACAGGAGAAGTAGGTGTGGCCACAGGTCTCGCCTGGACCCCGTCAGGAGGGGAGATACTATTTGTCGAAGCCAGCAAGATGAGGGGTCGCAAATCGCTTACTCTGACCGGCCATCTGGGAGAGGTGATGAAGGAATCCGCGCAAGCTGCCCTTTCCTACGTACGATCCGAAGCACACAAGTTTGGGATTGATGAATCCTTCTTTGAGAAATTCGACATCCATATCCACGTTCCCGCTGGTTCCACCCCCAAAGACGGCCCATCAGCCGGAATCGCCATGGCTGTCGCCCTTACCAGCCTTCTCAGTAATAGAAAAGTGAAACCTGCGATTGCGATGACTGGTGAGATGACGCTAAGCGGAAAGGTCCTCCCAATAGGAGGAGTGAAGGAGAAGGTACTGGCTGCCAAAAGGTCGGGTATCAAACAGGTCATACTTCCAGACAAGAACGAGAAAGATCTCCAGGAGATACCACCAGAGGTTAGGGAAGGGCTCAAATTCCACTTTGTGGGCCGAATTGATCAGGCAATCCGCATAGCCATCGAAGATAGAAAGAAGAGGTAATCCCACTTGTTCAGCGGGTCTTTTGTTGCGCTGGTGACACCTTTCAAGGGTGAATCGATAGATGAGGAAGGCCTGAGAAAGAATATCCGTTTTCAGATTGAAAACGGGACTTCCGGACTCGTTCCCTGCGGAACAACTGGAGAGAGCCCCACTCTCGGTCAAAAGGAGTGGGAAACGGTAGTATCCATAACTGTTGAAGAGGCAAAAGGAGAGGTGCCAGTCATTGCCGGCACAGGCACAAACTCAACCAAGAAGACGGTTGAAATGACCAAACGTGCGAGAGAACTGGGAGCCACAGCGGCACTGGTCGTCACGCCCTATTACAACAGGCCGACCCAGGAAGGTCTCTACTCGCACTATAGGAGTGTGGCCCTCGAGACCGGATTTCCCATGGTTCTCTACAATGTACCGAGCAGGACAGGTGTTAACCTCTTACCTGGGACCGTCCTGAGACTTTCTCGACTGGAGGAGGTTGTTGCTGTCAAGGAAGCCAGCGGGAACCTGGCACAGGCCGGTGAGATTGCAAACGACTGCAAAGGGCAGCTCGTTCTCTTGTCAGGGGATGACGTATTGACCCTCCCCCTGCTTTCTCTGGGCGCGACGGGTGTCATTTCCGTTGTAGCGAATGTTCTGCCAGGTGATGTATCACGCATGGTTAGAGACTTTCTTTCAGGAAAAGGGAGGGAGGCCAGACAGGGTCATGAGCGACTTCTTCCTTTGTGCAGGGCCATGTTCCTTGAGTCCAATCCTATCCCGGTCAAGGCGGCAATGAATATTCTCAAGATGCCGGCTGGGAAACCTAGATCGCCTCTTACTGAAATCTCGGAAAAGAACAAACATCTCCTTAGGGGAGCACTTGCTCGGTATGGTCTAATTGGGAAAGAGGGGACGAAGGGGTGAACACCTTACCCTCCTGAATGCCTAACTCCGGAGTCCTTCACATTCATGGAAAGTGAAAAGATAAAGGTTGTGCTTTGCGGAGCTGCCGGTAGAATGGGTTGTGCGGTGATAGATTGTTTTCATGCTGCTGAAGACGTGGAAGTGAGATACGGCATAGAGAAGAAGGGCCATCCAGAGGTGGGTAGTGCGCTAGAAGGTGTGCCCATCGTCTCAGATATCTCTTCTGCAATGGAGGATGCAGACTGCCTGGTCGATTTCAGCAGTCCAGCTTTTACTGATGAACTCGTAAAAATGAGTGATGAAAGAGGCAAGCCTCTTGTAGTCGGAACTACCAACCTGAGCGGAGAAACTCTTGGCCTGATAGAAAATGTTTCAGAAAGAATTGGGATTGTTCTCTCCCCTAACATGTCACCGGCAATGAATGTTCTATTCAGGATTGTCCCAGATGTGGCAAGGGCCCTGGAGAAAGGGTTCGATGTTTCGATTGTTGAGACCCACCACAGGTGGAAAAAGGATTCACCGAGCGGAACGGCTCGCAAACTCATGCGAATCTTGAAAGATGCAGGTTCAAAAGATCCACAGGTGAGGTCCTTGAGAATGGGCGAGATTATTGGAGAGCATGTGCTCACCTTCGCAGGAGAGGGTGAGACGCTCAAGATTGCTCATTGCGCGCAGTCTAGGGGGGCTTTCGCTTCGGGAGCCCTGCTTGCCGTGAGATTCGTGGTCAAGGCGAATCCCGGGCTCTATGATATGTTTGATGTCCTCAGACTGAGGTGAGCCGTGGGTCTTATTGTCCAGAAATATGGCGGTACATCCTTGGCTTCCCCGGCCAAGATAAAGAGCGTGGCAAAGAGAATCGTGGATCGAAGGGAGAAAGGGGATTCTGTGATAGTTGTCGTTTCAGCGATGGGCAGAGATACTGACCGTCTTTATGGGCTAGCCAGGAGGATTTCGAAGTCCCCACCCACGAGGGAGCTGGATATGCTTCTCACTGCGGGTGAACGTATCTCTATGGCCCTTTTGGCCATGGCTGTACATGACCTGGGTTATGAGGCAATATCGTTTACAGGCTCGCAGGTCGGGATCATAACCGATTCACGCCATACAGATGCGAAGATACTGGAGATAAAGGGGGATAGAATAGTTGAGGGCTTAAGACAGGATAAAGTGGTCATTGTTGCTGGCTTCCAGGGAGTAAGCAAGGAAAAAGAGGTGACGACCCTTGGGAGAGGCGGGTCCGATACCACGGCGGTTGCCATAGCAGCATCCCTCGGTGCAGACCTTTGCGAGATATTCACGGATGTGGAGGGTGTCTTTGCCGCTGACCCTGCGGTTGTTGCCGGTGCGAAATTGCTTGAAGAGGTATCCTATGATGAGATGATTGAACTTGCGAGCCTTGGTGCTTCAGTACTCCACCCGCGTGCCGTTGAGATTGCGGCAAAGACCAATCTGAAGCTGGTGGTGAGTTCGAGCCGCGCTAAGAACTTAGGCACCATTATCCGGGAGGGCAAGAAGATGGAGAGGGCTTTGGTGAAGGCTGTCACTAGCGATGTTCATATCGGTCTTTTGACCATGATGGATGTGCCGAGAAGCCCGGGGAGTATGTCTCAGATAGTGACCACTCTTACCGACAATGGTGTGCACCTGAAGTTCTTCTTCCACGGAGCTGGTCGTGAGAGGTGCGATCTATCCTTCATAGTTGCTGACGAGGACATAAAAACGTGTGATGAGATATTGAGCGCAATTTCCAGAAGGCTGGGTGGGAAAGGCCTCACCAGGAGGGATGATGTAGCATCCGTCAGCATTGTGGGGCCGGGAGTAGGTTCCTCAAACGACACCTTGACGAAAATGTTCGATTGTCTCGAGACAGAAGGCGCACATGTGGAGGCTGTGTCCACAAGCGAACTGAAGGTGACATGTGTGATTGGTCAGGATGTGGTAGACAAGGCAGTGAATGGTATGGCCAGGGTGTTCAAACTGCTCGATAAGGACAGTCAGAAGTCTTCATCTCCTTCCAAGAAAAGGCGGTGAGGAGCTGTTCCAATCGGAGGTTTCAAAGTGAGGGTGGCAATAGTAGGCGCGACAGGTCTTGTCGGGGAGATGATGAGGAAGGTTCTTGAAGAGCGGAACTTCCCCGTTGATGATCTCTTGCTCCTGGCCTCTGAACGGTCATCCGGAGCCAAACTCAAATTCAAGGGAGACTATCACGAGATTGTAGAACTGGACGCAGCTCACCTTGAAGGGATTGATATTGCCCTTTTTGCCACTGAGGCGGAGATTAGCAGGGAGTACGTTAACGCAGCAGTCAAAGCTGGCGCTGTAGCGATAGACAACTCCAGTGCCTTCAGAATGGATGAGGATGTACCCCTGATTGTGCCTGAGGTGAACTCAGAAAGGCTGCGTGATCACAAGGGGATTATTGCTAACCCCAACTGCTCAACGATTCAGCTTGTTGTGGTGCTCTGGCTGATTCACACCCACTCTACCCTCAGGCGGGTTGTTGTCTCCACCTACCAGTCAGTATCGGGGAAGGGGAGACAAGCACTGGAAGAACTTGCAGCCCAGATGGAGCGGTACAGGCCTCGTGTTTCAGATTCTCCTTATTCACTGCGTCCCAACGCAGAAGCGGAGGTCTTTCCTCATCGGATGATTTCGAACTTAATTCCACAGATCGACGATTTCACAACGGATGGACATACGAAGGAAGAAGAGAAGATGATCAAGGAGAGTCAGAAAATCATGGAGCTTCCGGACCTGAAAATTACTGCAACTTGCGTTCGCGTACCAGTCCTGTTTTCCCACAGCGAATCTGTCAACATTGAGACGGAGAAAGAGATAGGGCCTGAGGAAGCAAAGAGGTTGCTGTCTGCCTGTGCTGGCATCAAGATTGTCGATGAACCGCAACTTCAATCCTATCCTCTCCCATCACAGGCTTCCGACACTGACCTTGTGTATGTGGGGAGGATAAGACGGGACCGTTCTGTACCGCACGGCCTGAACCTGTGGATTGTGGCTGATAATCTTAGAAAAGGTGCCGCTACCAACGCCGTTCAGATAGCGGAGAAATTGCTTGACTTGGGTTTGCTCTGACTTATGATAGGCCGAGCGGAGGTTCAGAAAAATGGTAGAGGGGATGAAGGCAGCAAGAGAAGTTTTCCAGGTGCTTTCGAAGAAGGTTCAATTCAAGCCCGGCATAGGCATAATCCTGGGGACAGGATTGGGCAGACTGGCCGAAGACATAAAGGCGGTAAACGAAGTCTCATACGAAGACATACCGAACTTCCCTGTTTCCACGGTTGAAAGCCATGCAGGAAGGTTCATCTTCGGGAATCTTTCCGGAAAGAAGGTCGTGGCAATGCAAGGGAGATTCCACTACTACGAGGGCTACTCCATGCAGGAGATTGTGCTCCCGATTAGAGTGATGAAGCTTCTCGGCATTAAGGTCCTTATAGTCTCCAACGCCTGCGGCGGCATCAACCCACTTTTCTCTGCCGGAGATATTATGCTTATTGCTGACCATATAAACCTTCTGGGGCAGAACCCACTCATTGGTCTCAACGACGAGTCGATCGGTCCAAGGTTTCCTGACATGTACAACTGCTATGACGGGGAACTGGCGCAGGTCGCCGTGAAGGTTGCTCTTGAAGAGGGAATAGATCTAAAGACAGGTGTCTACGCCGCCCTGAGCGGTCCCAATCTGGAAACTGCCGCAGAGTACAGGATGCTGAGAATAATAGGTGCAGACGTGGTAGGGATGTCCACCGTACCAGAGGTGATTGCCGCTAGACATATGGGGATCAAAGTGATTGGGTTCTCGGTTATTACAGACATGGGTCTACCAGATGCTCTGGGCCCAATGAATCTTGAGAAGATAATAGCCACAGCCAATAGATCGGAACCGATCCTGACCAAGCTGATCGGTTCTGTGACGGGGAGGATAAGAGTCTGAGCAGGATCGGGATATTTCTGGTTCTTCTCATCTGTATGACTTTGGTGAGTTGTGCATCCAAGGAACAGCTCGTGCGTCTTGATGCGGAAGATCAGTTCGCTGTGGCAAAGAGGGATTTTGACAAGGGGAAATACTCCCGGGCTGCCGATGGTTTCAGAAGGCTAACATTCGAACATCCCGGTTCTGCCAGAGTGGATGAAGCACAGTTCCGGCTGGCAATGTGCTACTATAAGATGAAAGACTACACACAGGCTGAAGCCGAGTTCAGGCACCTTGCCGTCAACTATCCGGATAGTCCTTTTGCCAATGATGCGTTCTTCTACACAGGGATGACACATTACAGGCAAATGCCCGCCTACTACCACGATCAGTCTGAAACGCATAAGGCCATAGACTCCTTTTCCAGATTCCTGGTGAGATACCCTGAGAGCGAGTTTAGCTCCATGGCGAAGGAGAGAATCAGAGAGTGCAGGGACAGGCTCGCGCATAAGGAGTTGGAGAACGGCAAGCTCTACCTCAAGCTTGGAGTGTATGAGTCTGCCGTACTCTATTTCCAGCTGGTGGTCCTGGAATATCCTGACACCAGGTGGAGCGAGGAGGCGAAGAGGCTCCTGAATAAGTGGCAGGATAAGATTGGCTCAAGCGAGTCAGACACATCCCAGACCAAAAAGTGAGGTTTCTTGTTGAGAAGAGGCTCCGTATGTATCTTCGGGGGTGCTTTTGACCCTATACACATAGGCCATCTCATCGTTGCCGAAGATGTGAGGGTGAGGATGAATTTCGAAAAGGTCTATTTCGTTCCCTGTAATGTGCCCCCCACCAAGGATACGGCAGAGGCTTCCCCACGGGACAGAATGGAGATGGTAAAGCTTGCCATAAAGGGCAATTCGGGCTTTGAAGCTTCCGACATTGAAATAAGAAAGGAAGGTAGGTCCTACACGGTTGACACTCTGAGAGAGGTTTCAAAGACACTTGGAAAGAACAAGACGATTTACCTTCTTATGGGGACGGACCAGTCAAACGCCATAGAGAGCTGGCACAGGCCTGAAGAGATTGTGAAGATGAGCACCATAATCGCGATGAGGCGCCCGGGGTTCACCGGGAAGAAAACGCCGGAGGAGTTTGCTCGAAAAGTGAGTGTGATCCATGTCAGGCAGGTTGACGTTTCTTCGACAGAGATAAGAAAGCGGTTGCACCTTGGGTTGTCAATAAGATATCTGGTCACAGAACCTGTTCTGGACTATATATACTCGCGTGGATTGTACACCCAGGCGACTGAACACAGGTAAAGTACAGGGTACGGAGTACAGAGGACTGGGGGAAATTAGGAATTGCTGATTACGAAACCGATCCCTTCCTCACCTTTGACGGGGACCCGTCTGTCATTGCGAGTTGAATAGGCCCGATCTATCCAAAGATAGAGCGCGGCATATTCAATCCCGAGGGAAGTCGAGGGGAAGCGAAGTCACCACCCACCAACCTCCGTCCCTTGAGGGAGGGAGTAAGAGGGAGCGTGTTAATATCGAAGAACGCAGAACTAAGAACGAAGATCGAAAACTCACGCGCTCTTTTATTCCCCTTGACGGGCTCCCTCCGACGGAGTTTATGCTTGGCGAAGCCGAGTGCGAAGGACAGGCAGGACGAGATATGTCCCATCCCGCCGACGGCGAGCTGGACGTATTTCGTTTTCGATCTTCGTGTTGGTGGGGGTGTAGTTTCTCAATTCCTGGCAGGGCAGAGGTAATGAGATGGCAACTAAGTTATTTCTCATAGACGGTTCAGAACTGGTTCACCGTTCATACTTCGCATTCATAAGGAATCCTCTCTTCAACTCCAGAGGTGAGAACACAAGTGCGGTGTTTGGCTACACCAATTCGCTCCTGAAAATCCTGGAGGAGTACGAGCCCACACACGTGGTGGTCTGTTTTGATACGTCGGCTCCAACATTCAGACACAAGATATTTGCAGAATACAAGGCGACCAGAGAAAAGATGGCTCCGGAGCTGAGGAACCAACTCCCGATGATCCATGAGCTAACAAGCGCACTGGGGATCTCGATTGTTGAAATGGATGGATTCGAGGCGGATGACATCATGGGGACTCTCGCTAAGGAGGCTGCTGCGAAGGGTCATTCGGTCTATCTCGTTTCCTCTGACAAGGATTTTCTTCAGTTGGTCGGCCAGAGAATAAAGGTGATAAGTCCAGGAAGGATGGGCGCTGAGTCGGTGACCTATGACATTGACAAGGTGAGGGAGAAATTCGGCGTTCGCCCTGAAAGAGTGGTTGACGTTCTGGCGCTTGCCGGTGACAAGATTGACAATGTCCCCGGCATTGATGGGATAGGCGTGAAGGGAGCTGCTAAATTGATTCATGCCTTCGGTTCAGTAGAAGAGTTGGTGGAGAGGAGTCCTGAGATTGAAAAGAAGAGTCTGAGGGAAAAAATCGAAGAAGGTTGTGAGCAGGCGCTTCTTTCCAAGGAGCTGGTCACCATAAAGGTTGATACCCCCGTTGATCTTGACATGGACACCTTCTCTTTGAAGAAGAAGGACACCAGCAAGCTGCGAGATTTGCTGAGGAGGCTGGAGTTCTTCTCTCTCATGAAGAAGTTGCAGGTGCAGGTTGAGTTCAGTGTCGAGTATGTTCTGGTGGGTAGTTCAGAGGGTTTGCCGGAGTTGGATCCGAAAGGAGGGAGCGTCGGCCTGTATGTTCTCAGTTCATCGAAAGACGTTCACCATGGTATTGCAGTCAGTTTTGGTGATGGGCGATGTTACTACATCACGCACTCTTTGCTGAAAAGCTCAGATGAGATACTCACATGGCTGAAGAACCTGGTGTCATCTCCAGAGAGTATTAAGGTTGGGGATGATCTCAAGAGGGTTTTGAGATATCTCTTGAGTTTTGGAGTCAGAATGGAAGGGTCTCTATTCGATACTTGTGTCGCCTCTTACCTCCTGGATCCCGAGAGGCGTGACCACAGCCTCGGCTACTTGATAGAGGGAGAGTACGGTCTTTCTCTTCCTGAGTTGAAAAGCCAAACGAAAGCTGCAAAGAAGGAAGATGCGGGACTCTTTGGTGAAGAGACTGTGCCTCCAGCGTGTTCGAGAGCGGAGGGTGTGTTGAAGGTACAGGAATCCCTGGAGGGAAGACTGAGGGAGGATGGCCTCCTCGACTTATACAACCGTGTTGAGGCACCTTTGATAGCTGTACTTGCCGACATGGAAGAGGCAGGCGTTCGCATAGATGTGGATTTCTTTTTGCGGATGTCTGAGAACCTTTCCACTGCTTTGAATAAAATAGAGAAAAAGATTTACGATCTGGCCGGGGAGCAGTTCAACATCAGGTCAAACAAGCAGTTGGCAGGCATATTGTTCGACAAGCTAGGGTTACCCTACGGCAGAAAGACTAAGACGGGTTACTCTACCTCGCAGGATCTGCTCGAAAACTTGTCCTCAGAGCACGAACTTCCCAGATGGGTTCTGGACTACAGGGAGCTCTTCAAGCTCAAATCGACCTATGTGGATGCACTTCCCCATCTTGTATCCGATAAGACGGGCAAGATTCATACCAGTTTCAATCAGACTGTGGTAGCAACGGGAAGGCTCTCCTCGAGCCAGCCCAATTTGCAGAACATACCGATGAGAACAGAACTGGGAAGAGAGGTAAGGAAAGGGTTCATTGCGGACAAGGGATATGCGCTTCTCTCTCTGGACTATTCCCAGGTGGAACTCAGGATACTCGCGCACCTCACAGGGGAAGAAAAGCTGAAAGATGCTTACGTGAGAGGTGAGGATATACACAGGGCGACGGCTGCACTCATTTTTGGAGTGGAACCAGAAGCTGTAACAGGCGAGATGAGAAATGCGGCCAAGATGGTGAACTATGGGCTTTTGTACGGGATGAGCGCCTATGGCCTCTCCCGGCGTCTGGGAATCAGCAGAGAAGAAGCGATGGAGTTTGTACAAGGCTACTCCGCCAGTCTGCCAAAAGTGAAGAAGTGGAAGGATTCAAATCTGGATTCTGTTCGAGAAGAGGGATATACAACCACACTCATGGGGAGAAGGAGGTACATCAGGGACATAAGGGCCACAGACCGCAGCCGCAGAGAGTTTGCTGAAAGAGCTGCAATCAACTCGCCCATTCAAGGTAGCGCCGCAGACATGATAAAGCTAGCGATGGTCAATATACACAAGGAACTGGCAGGTATGAATTCCAGAGCGAAAATGACTATCCAGATACACGATGAACTCCTTCTGCAAGTGCCTGAAGAAGAAATAGAGAAAATCTGTTCCATGGCAAAGGAAAAGATGGTGACGGCTTTAGAACTTGACGTGCCAATCGAGGTTGATGCTGGGTGGGGTCCAACGTGGTACGATGCTCACCATTAGTGGTTTTTATTTCTTGTGCAAAGGACAGGGTTATGGTAGTTGGTATTACTGGAACGATTGGGAGCGGCAAGACGACTCTGGCAGGTTTCTTCAAGGAATGGGGAGCGGCTTTGATAGAGGCTGACAGGATAGGTTGGGAGATTCTGGATAGGCTAGAGATAAGGGAGGCATTGATTTCTGAATTTGGTCAAACAATTGTGAACGAAGCCGGATGCGTGGATAGGAGGCTTCTGGGTGAGAGGGTCTTTCAGGGACGTGACCAGCTTGAAAAGCTTAACAGGATTGTCCATCCCACTCTGTTGAAGGAACTGAAAAAGGCGATAGACCTACGGGCCAAAGAATCAAAGATAGTTGTGGTCGATGCAGCTCTCATAGTTGAGTGGGGGATAGCTGACTGGTTTGACAAGTTGATCGTCCTCACCTGTCCTGAGAGCCTCAAAGTAGGGCGTCTGGTAGAGGACGGCATTAGTGAGGATGCAGCCAGAAGAAGGCTGGCTTGCCAGTTGAAGGATGAGGAGAGAAAAAGGTTTGCAGATTTCGTGGTGGACAACTCCGGCGACCTGGAAGACCTGAGAAAAAAGGGAAGAGAGCTCTTCTCAGTATGCGGGCCGGCTTGACCGGCTGGAGTTTCTCAAAGTGGAGGAGGAAAAGATGGCAGAAGGCCTAAAATCGCAGGTTTCGTCTTTGAGGGAACGGCTTGCTAATCTGCGAGGTTATCTTTGACCTGGATTCCATGGAATCGGAAATGGCGACCCTGTCCAAGCAAATGGAGTCGCCTCAATTCTGGGATGATCAGGAGGTTGCCCAGAAGAAGCTGAAGAGGTTCAACGAGCTGAAGACATGGGTTGAAGAATGGGAAAGGCTTGATGCGAGCACAGGAGATTTGCAGGAACTCCTGGACATCTCCACAGAAGAAGAGAAAGCTGAGTTTCAGGCCGAGATAGACAGTGCAGACAACAAGATCTCTGAACTGGAACTGAGGTTGATGCTGAGTGGGCAGGATGATGGCCGCGACGCAATAGTTTCGATACACCCTGGAGCGGGAGGGACAGAGTCCTGTGACTGGGCCCAAATGCTCTTCAGAATGTACACGCGGTGGATAGAGAGGAGAGGTTTCAAGACCAAGGTGCTCGATTATGCTCCAGGGGAAGAGGCTGGACTGAAAGATGCAACCATAGAGGTGAAGGGCAAGTATGCCTACGGGTACTTGAAGTCGGAAAGGGGTATTCACAGGCTGGTAAGGCTTTCTCCTTTTGATGCTGCGCACAGAAGGCACACCTCATTCGCCTCTGTTTTCGTCTATCCGGAGATAGAAAGACAGGTGGAGGTGGAAATTAAGGATGCGGATGTGAAGCTCGACACCTTCAGGTCTTCGGGCCCGGGCGGTCAGAATGTGAACAAGGTAAACACTGCTGTTCGCTTAACACACATACCAACGGGCCTTGTCGCCACCTGCCAGACGGAGCGTTCCCAATTTCAGAACAGGCAGAATGCAATGAAGATCCTGGTGGCGAAACTCTACCAGATGCGCAAGGAGGAGGAACTGAAGAAGTTGAGCAAGGTTGAAGAGGAGAAGACTGATATAGGCTGGGGAAACCAGATCAGGAGTTACGTGTTTCATCCGTATAACATGGTGAAAGACCATAGGACAGGACATCAGATGGGCAATGTTGAGGCGGTGATGGATGGGGAGATTGACGGGTTTATCAGGGCATATCTTCTCAAGACGGGGATGACCGGGGCAAAAGGAAGGGCTCAGAAGGCCAGGAAGAAGAGCTGATGGCTTCTTCTTTCGCTGAGATCTGCTGCAGCATACGGTTGCGGGCTGTTTGGGGTTGACATGGGGTAGAAGTGTTACTATAATAACCACTTGGAGGGTTGTTTGTCAGAGGAAACCCTTGACCAAAGAGAAAAAAGGATAGAAAAGTTAAGGGAACTGAAAGAGAGGGGCATCGACCCCTTTCCGTATAGTTTTACCCTTACCCATACAGCATCTGAGATTCTTGCGCAGTCCGACAAGCTGCAAGCCTCAGAGGCAAGGGTCCGTCTGGCAGGCAGGATAATGTCCGTCAGGAGGCACGGGAAGACTACTTTTGCCCACCTGATGGACCGAACCGGAAGGATTCAGATCTACCTTAGAAGGGACGGGTTGGGCGAAGAGGCCTACTCGCTCTTCAAGCTCTTTGATATTGGAGACATCTTAGGCGTGGAGGGAAGTACTTTTCAAACGAAGACCGGAGAAACCACAGTAGATGTCGACGGGTTTGTCCTTCTGGCAAAAGCACTTAGACCGCTTCCGGAAAAGTGGCACGGGCTCAGAGACAAGGAGCTGAGGCTCAGGCGCAGGTATCTCGACTTGATCATGAATCCGGAGTCTAGAGAGGTGTTTCTAAACCGGAACAAGATTATCAGGTCTATCAGGTCCGTGCTCGATTCCAAAGGGTTTATTGAGGTGGAGACTCCCATACTTCAACCCCTGTATGGTGGTGCGTTTGCCACCCCGTTCAAAACCCACTACAAAGCACTGGATATTGATGTCTACCTGAGAATCGCGGATGAACTCTACCTGAAGAGGCTGATAGTGGGAGGCCTCGAGCGTGTCTATGAGTTCGGAAAGGATTTTCGCAACGAGGGTGTAGATTCGTTTCACAATCCAGAATTCCTTCAGCTAGAGGCCTACCAGGCTTACGCCGATTACAGTGACATCATGGATTTGTTTGAAGAGATGATTGGGGCTGCAGTTCTGGAGGTGAAGGGAGGCACGAAACTGGAATATCAAGGGGCTGAGGTGGACTTCAAACGACCCTGGGCAAGGCTCTCCTTTTTCGATGGAATTAACAAGGAACTGGGAAAGGACATTCGAGGAATGGATCTGGAGGACCTGGCCGGAATCTGCAGTCGATTGGGCATAGACGTTCCTGAAAATGCCAGGCTGGGTAAGCTTCTTGATACGATATTCGGCAAGGTTGTCCAGCCCAAGATAGTTGAGCCTACCTTCGTTGTTGACTACCCCAAGGAGATATCTCCTCTTGCCAAGGAAAAGAGGGGAGATGCTGATCTTGTGGAGCGGTTCGAACCGGTCATCTGCGGCGTGGAGATTGGTAATGCTTTCAGTGAATTGAACAATCCCCTGGAGCAGAGGTTGAGGTTCGAGGAACAGCAGAAGATGAGGAGGGAGGGGAGTGAGGAGGCTCAACAGCTCGACGAAGATTTCCTTATGGCCCTGGAGTACGGCATGCCTCCAACTGGTGGGCTGGGTTTGGGAGTCGACAGGCTGGCAATGCTCATCTGCAACACGAGCTCAATCAGAGATGTGATACTCTTCCCGCAACTCAGACCCCAAGGCGGTCAGTAATGTCATTTCAGTTCTTCATTGCCAAGAGGTATCTCAAGTCAACGGGCTCTGTTTTTCTCTCCACCATAACGGTTTTTTCGATTGGTGGAATTTTTGTTGGGGTTGCGGCCATTCTTGCAGTTCTATCCTCCATGAACGGGTTCAGGGAAGACTTGAAGGAAAAAATAGTGGGGACGAATGCTCATGTTGCCATCCTCAAATACTTCAACGAACCAATTGAAGACTACGCAGAGCTCCTGCCTGAAGTGGTGCAGTTCAAGCATGTTGTCTCTGCCGCTCCGTTCATATACACCAAGGCGATGATAAGCATGGGTAGCTATGTAGATGGGGTTGTGGTGAGGGGTCTTGATCCTGAGCTCGAGAAGTCGACCGCTAACGTGAGCAGAGACATTGTGGATGGAGATTTCGAACTTGGGGGTGATCCACCCGGAGTTGTCTTGGGCATCGACCTGGCAAGCAACATCAGAGCACACGTCGGTGACACGGTGACGCTGGCTTCTCCCTTTGGGGCGACGGTTACACCGGTAGGAGTGTTTCCCAAGATGATGCAGCTGAGAGTGGCAGGTTTATTTGACGCTGGGATGTATGAGTACAATACGGGGCTGGTGTACATGTCCTTATCGACAGCACAGGAGTTTTTGAATACGAAAGATGCGGTTACAGGGATAGAGTTGAGGCTTGACGACGTTTACCAGGCTCCGCAGGTGGGCCGCCATATCGCCAACCAACTTGGATACCCTTACAGAACGACGAATTGGATAGACTTGAACCGAAATCTTTTCGCAGCCCTGAAACTTGAGAAGGTCTTCATGTTCGTAATACTAACGCTCATAGTTATTGTTGCGGCATTCAATATTGTTAGTACTTTGATCATGATGGTGATAAAGAAGACAAGAGAGATAGGAATCTTGAAATCAATGGGAGCGACCGCAAGAACAATCATGGGTATTTTCATGCTCGATGGTCTCATAATTGGCGTCACAGGTACTGCTCTGGGCGCTCTAGGAGGATTCCTGATATCATGGTTGCTCGGAAAATACCGCTTTATCTCTCTTCCGCCAGATGTATACTTTCTGGATACACTCCCTGTTCACATGGAGGTGAGTGATTTTGTAGTTGTCTGTCTTGCTGGAATTGGAATCAGTTTTTTGGCTACAATCTACCCTGCATTGAGGGCATCCAAGCTTACGCCTGTGGAGGCCATTCGCTATGAATGAGATTTTCTACGGCGTCATATTTGGTAAGGTGTTGAGTTTATGGTTCTTGAAGCATTAGATATTCATAAGAGTTTTCGGAACAAATACGAAGATCTACACGTCCTGAGAGGGGTGAGCTTCACAGCAGGCGAGGGTGAGATACTGTCTATTGTGGGGCCATCAGGTTCCGGTAAGTCGACTCTTCTGCACATACTTGGCAGTCTTGACAGGCCTGACAAGGGACGGGTGAGGCTGGGCTCAACTGAGCTATTTGACCACTCTGACGGCGATCTGGCAAGATTCAGAAACGAGAATATCGGCTTCATATTCCAGTTTCATCATCTACTTCCTGAGTTTAGTGCTCTTGAGAATGCGATGATGCCGCTCATAATAAGAGGTATGGACACCCGGATTGCAGTAGCAAAAGCGAGGAAGGCCCTCCGCGATGTAGGCCTGATAGACCGCGAGAGGCACAGGCCTAATGAGCTTTCCGGTGGTGAAAGGCAGCGTGTGGCTGTGGCGCGGGCGCTCATAAATGAACCGAAGCTTGTGCTTGCAGACGAGCCTTCAGGCAACCTCGACTCTGAGTCTAGTGAGATGCTTCACGCACTAATCCGGAGTCTGTCCAGAGATAATGGGCTCACATTCGTGATAGTCACCCACAATCTGAGCTTTGCACAGAGTGCCGATAGAGTGCTCAGGCTGGTGGGCGGAAAAACTGAGGAGGGCGAATAATTTGCTCTGTGACTCTTGCAAAAAAAGGGTGGCGACTGTACATTATACAGAGGTAGTTGGAGGGAACGTTACTGACCTTCATCTCTGTGCCGAGTGTGCGGACAGGAAGGGGCTGGTTAAGCCGCTCTCTAAGTCCAAATTCGTGGTTGCTGATTTTCTGGCAGGGCTTGCAGAAGGTCTGGATGCAGATGAGCTTGAGAAAGAGACTCAGATTCGGTGCAAAACCTGTAACCTTTCCTATGCTGAATTCAGGAGGGGTGGAAAGCTCGGGTGTGCGGACTGCTACCCTTCATTTGCTGGCAGACTTGACCCACTTCTACGAAGAATCCACGGTTCAACTAGACACGCAGGTAAGCTCATCCTTAAGACTGGAGCCAAGGCTGAGCTTAAGAGGGAACTTGCCGGTATTCAGAAGAGACTTGAAGCTGCCATTCGTGACGAGAACTTCGAGGATGCTGCCAGCCTACGAGATAGGATGAGAGCAATTCACGAGAGCCTGGGTTCTAAGGACACTGATGATGCCAAATCCTAGAATTGATGGTCTGGTGGGGGTTGGTTCAAAGTGGCTCGAGGCCACGGGCCCGTTTTCAGAGATAGTCCTATCCAGCCGGGTGAGACTTGCCAGAAACCTGTCGAGTTTCCCCTTTGTTCACCGGGCAAGAGTGAAGGACCTCAAGGAGATCATTTCCAGGTGCAAGTCTGCCGCAGACGCGACTTCTCACCTGAAGGACGGCTTCTACGTCGATGTGAAAAGGCTTTTGCCTGTGGACCTCCAGTTTCTTGTCGAAAGGCATTTGATAAGCCTGGAGATGGCGGGTGATGGAAAGAGCAGAGGTCTGATAGTGGGCCATGGTGAGGTCTTGAGCCTTATGATTAATGAGGAGGACCACCTGAGGCTACAGGCTTTTGCATCTGGCCTGCAGGTTGAGAGGGCATATGAACTGGCCAGTGACTTGGATGATGCTTTAGAGAGTAGACTGGATTACGCCTTCTCGGAGAAGTGGGGTTTCCTCACGGCTTGCCCCACCAATACCGGTACCGGGTTGAGAGTTTCGGTTCTGATTCATCTTCCTGGTCTCGTCCTCACCAAAGACATAGACAAAGTCTTGAGGGGAGTGAGCCAGGTTGGCCTCGCGGTGAGAGGTTTCTATGGCGAGGGGAGCGAAGTAGAAGGTAACTTCTTTCAGGTGTCAAACCAGACGACTCTGGGAAAGAGTGAGGAAGACATAATAAGTGGTTTGAACAAGGTGGCAAAACAGATCATAGAATACGAGAGGAACGCGAGGGAGATGCTCGTGGCGAGTGCCAGGCTTGAGGTAGAAGACAAAATCTGGCGGGCTTTTGGGATCTTGGCGAATGCGAGAACTCTAACCTCTGATGAGATAATAAACCTGTGCTCAGCGGTCAGATTGGGGGTAGGCTTGGGAGTCATGAGGTCTGTGAGCACCAAGGATTTGAATGAGCTTCTGGTGCTGACTCAGCCGGCCCACCTTCAAAAGATATTCGACAGCGAGATGGAACCGCAGGAAAGGGATGTAAGAAGAGCTGAATACGTCAGAAACAAGCTTTCTTGAATGGTGACTGGAGGTTAAGATATGGAAGAGAGGTTCAGTGAGCGGGTTAGAAGAGTTATGTACCTCTCCAGAGAAGAGGCTGTCAGGCTACAGCACGACTATATAGGCACCGAGCACATTCTACTTGGACTGATAAGAGAAGGAACAGGGGTCGCTGCCATGGTTCTTACCAACTTAGGGCTGGACCTCGAATCTGTTCGGCAGGCGGTCGAGGACTCTGTGGAAGCCGGCGGCTCAACCATGACAATTGGAGAAATCCCCTTAAACCAGAGCGCCAAGAAGGCCCTGGAGCTTGCTGTGGAGGAGGCTAAGACCCTCGGGCACAACTACGTAGGCACAGAGCATCTTCTCCTTGGCCTGCTGAGAGAGAAGCATGGGGTTGCAGCAGGTGTCCTTTCCAGTCTGGGAGTGGACCTCGAGGCTGTCAGGAAAGAGGTGTTGAGGCTTCTAGGAGGTACATTTGAAGCATTCCAACCCCCGAAATCAAAGAAGAGCAAGACCCCCGCTCTTGACTTCTTCTGCAGGGACCTTACCAAACTTGCAGAGGAGGGGAAGCTTGACCCCATAATCGGTAGAGAGGGGGAGATTGAAAGGGTCGTTCAGATATTGAGCAGGAGAAAAAAGAACAACCCCGTTCTCATAGGAGAACCAGGAGTTGGGAAGACCGCTATTGTGGAGGGGTTGGCCCAGAAGATCATCGCAGGAAGTGTACCTGATGCACTCCTTGATAAGAGGGTTCTGGCTCTGGACATGGCTGCTGTTGTCGCGGGCACAAAGTACAGAGGGCAGTTTGAGGAGAGGCTCAAGGCGGTTCTTAACGAGATAAAGACAGCATCCAACGTTGTCATATTCATAGATGAGCTTCATACCATCGTTGGTGCCGGCGCTGCCGAAGGGGCTATTGACGCCAGCAATATGCTCAAGCCCTCACTGGCTCGAGGTGAGGTCCAGTGTATAGGGGCAACAACCATGGAAGAGTACAGGAAACACATTGAGAAAGATGGCGCTCTGGAGAGAAGGTTCCAGACTATAGTTGTAGAGTCACCTTCAGTCGATGAGACTATTGAAATCCTTCAAGGGTTGCGCGAGAAGTACGAGGTGCACCACAGGGTGAAGTACACAGAGGCAGCACTCGTGGCCTCCTCAAGACTGTCTGACAGGTACATATCTGACAGGTATCTTCCTGACAAAGCCATAGACGTGATTGACGAAGCGGGCTCAAGGGTGAAGCTACGCAGGTATCCTTCTTCACCTGATTTCAAGGAAGAAGAGAAGAAACTGGATGACCTGAAAAGGAAGAAGGAGGAGGCGATTTCCAACCAGGACTTTGAGGCGGCAGCGAAGTACAGGGACGAGCAGAAGAACGCTGAGGCAAGAATAGAGAAGATGAAGAAGGAGTGGGGAAAGAAGCTGAAACTTGAGATTGGTGAGGTTACTGAGGAAGATGTGAGGCAGGTGATATCCATGTGGACAGGTGTCCCTCTTGTGAAGCTGGAAGAGAAGGAGCAGGAGAGGTTGCTTCGCATGGAGTCAGAGCTAAGGAAAAGAGTTGTTGGCCAGGATGAAGCCCTGAAAGTCATATCGAGGGCGATCAGGAGAGGCCGTGCAGGCTTGACGGACCCCAGACGTCCCATAGGATCGTTCATATTCCTTGGACCGACCGGGGTGGGGAAGACTGAGCTGGCAAAAACTCTGGCATCCTTTCTGTTCAGCGATGAAAATGCACTGGTAAGAGTGGACATGAGCGAATACATGGAGAAGTTTTCTGTTTCAAGACTGATAGGTGCTCCTCCCGGATACGTAGGATATGACGAGGGGGGACAGCTGACGGAAAAGGTGAGGAGGAAGCCCTACAGCGTAATTCTTCTGGATGAGATTGAGAAAGCACATCCGGATGTGTTCAATATACTTCTACAGATTCTTGAAGATGGGCAGTTAACAGACTCCTTCGGCAGGAAGGTGAACTTCAAAAACTCTGTCCTGATCATGACTTCCAACATTGGTGCAAGGCAGATCAGGAAGGGCGTCACGCTAGGGTTCGGGAAAGCCGATGAGGCGGAAACATACGAGAAGATGAAGAAGATGCTTCTGGCAGAGTTGAAGAGAACCTTCAATCCTGAGTTCCTTAACAGAATCGATGAGACAGTCATATTCAGGACACTTGGCAGAGTGGAGATGAAGCTTATTGTTGACATTCTATTCAACGAGGTCAGGTCGAGAGTGAGAGAGAAAGCTCTTGACCTCGTTCTAGCTGATGATGCGAAGGAGCTCCTTATTGATGAGGGTTTTGATCCAACCTATGGCGCAAGGCCACTAAGGAGAGCGATCCAGAAACTTCTGGAGGACCCTCTATCTGAACAAATATTGAGGGGCAAGCTGGTTGTAAACATGAGTGTTTACATCACCAGAGGAGAGGGGGGCAAGCTTAAGTTCGAATCGGTCTGCAAGGAAGAGATGGCCGCGACGGATGCGGACAGACTCGGCAGGCTGGGCGAGAACCACTGAGTGTGACAATACTATCCAAAACTAAGATAGGCGGAGGCTTACGCGCAAGCGAGTTCCGCCTTTTTCTGTTGACTCTGGAATGGCCATCTGATATATTGCAACTCAAACAAGGTTTGGTGTAAGATGCGGATTTTCAAGACGTTAGTATTCGTTTTCTTTCTTCTTTTTCCCTGTGTGGTGGCTTCTGGCCAACAGGTGGTGAACGTCACCGTTGCTGGCAACACCAACACAGATGGCCATTTTATAATCTCTGCTTCCGGGATTACTGGTGGTAGCGAGCTGAAGCTCGGTGTGACCAGAGATGCCATCAAGAAGATTTACAGACTGGGCCTCTTTTCCGACGTGGATATCGACACCACACTGGTGCCCGCCGGCGTGGATGTGACAATTCGGGTGAAGGAATTCCCCGTCGTTGCATCAGTCAAATACACAGGAAATAAGAAAATATCGGATAAGAAACTGGAGGAAGAGACCAAGGTGGTGGAGGGGGAGATTGCATCTTCCCAGAGGATACTGCTCTGGAAGAAGAGGATACTGGATGCCTATCAGGATAAGAGCTATCTCCTGGCAGAAGTGACCGACAGGCAGATCCCACTTGAAGACGAGCAGATAAAGCTGGAGTTTTTGATAGATGAGGGGAAAAGGGTGAGGATCAAGCAGATAACGATTTTGGGTAACGAACATTTTCCAGACAATAAGGTTGAAGGGAGCATGAAAAACAGAGAGAAGACCTGGTACAGGTCTGCATCGTTTAGTGAGGAGGAGTTTGAGGAGGATCTGTATCGGATTGTGGAGTTCTATCGAAAGCGCGGCTACGCGGATTGCAGGGTTACTGAGCATGAAATAACGTATGATGACGCAAAAGAGTGGATGTACATAACTATCACCATGGATGAAGGTAAGAGGTTCAGAGTGGGCAACATATCTCTTGAAGGGAATGAGGTTTTCGGAACAGATCTCCTGAAGAGGGCGCTGAAGTACAAAACCGGAGACATATACGATTCTGAGAAGATGGAAAAATCTCTGATGGAGATGTATTCCATTTTTGGGGAGGGAGGGTACATCTATGCGTCCATCATACCAGATGAGACTGTTCGCTCAGACACTATCATAGATGTGCATTACAAGGTAACTGAGAACAATCCTGCGCACGTGAGGAAGATTGATATTGAAGGTAACATGAAGACGCGTGAGAAAGTGATAAGGCGGGAGATAAGAATCCTGCCAGGAGACATCTTCAAACGTTCTCTTTTGGTCAAAAGCCAGAGGGCAGTCTTCAACCTGGGATTCTTTGAGGACGTACTGATCGATTCCAGACCGTCGAATGAAGAGGGAGACATAGATCTTATATTCAAGGTCACGGAGAAGATGGCAGGCCAGATAGGTATGGGAGTCGCCTACAGTCAGGTGGACCAGTTGACCGGATATTTGACGCTGTCGTTGCCCAACCTCATGGGCAGAGGTGAAAGCAGTTACATAAAGCTGGAGCGGGGTGGGAGAAAAACGAATGTTCAGGTTGGATACACAGAACCCTGGCTTTTCGACACTCCCCTCACAGTGGGCGCAGACCTTTTCTATGTTACCCGGATAAGAGACGGCTATGATGAGAAGCGGATAGGCGGTGCTGTAACCGCCTCCAGATCCATTCCCTGGCCGGAATACACCAGGGGCTACTGGATGTATAGACTGGAAGACGTAGAATACATAGTTGACACCACCTCCAGCCAGGCCTTCTTGGACTGGGAAGGGAAAAGAAGGGCCTCGACAACCAGGCTCACTCTGGTTAGAGACACCAGAGACAGTTTCTTCAACGCAACCATAGGAACCAGAAACATGATCTCCGGCGAGTTTGCTGGCGGCTACCTGGGAGGACAGGTAAGGTATCAAAAGTATGAAGCCGAGAGCAGATGGTACCATCCGCTCGTGTGGAAGAATGTGATTATGTTCAGGGCTCGGGGCGGATATGTGGGCAGTTATCAGGAAGTCGAAGCCGTTCCGATCAGTGAGCGATTTT
Source organism: candidate division TA06 bacterium (assembly GCA_004376575.1). Taxonomy (NCBI): domain Bacteria; species candidate division TA06 bacterium. The sequence continues at coordinate 39,101 of SOJN01000074.1, forward strand.
TTGTTGGGGGTGTGGGAGATTGGGGCGTCAGAGGCTATGGCGATTGGGGCCGTGACATAGGGCCCAAGTCCGGCCTCAATCCTATGGGAGGGAAGATCGCGCTGGTTCTAAACGCTGAATATAAGATTCCCCTTACCAAGGGTGTTTACTGGCTCTTCTTTGCAGACGCGGGCAATGTCTGGGAAGGCTTGAGGGAGGTAGAGTTTGACAGCAGAGATGATATGAAGAAGAGTGCAGGTTTTGGTGTTAGAATAGAGATTCCCATGATGGGCATTATGGGCTTTGATTTTGGCTATGGATTCGATAAGCGCTACCCGGGCTGGGAGCCCCATTTCCAGATTGGAACTGCCTTTTAGACCGACACACTGTAGGATTCATACAAGGGAAAAAGCGTGAAACGAAAGAGGAAGACATATTTAAGAGGAAGTTTAGTTGCATTGTTGTCCTCGCTCGTTTTTCTGTCAAGTCTGGTTGTTGCAGATGCAGCCAAGATAGGATATATCAGTTCAGGCCGAATATTCAGAGAGTTTGTAGGCGCGTCAGACGTGCAGAAGCAGTTTCAGAAGGAAGTAGATGAATGGCGCAAGAAGGCCGAGGAAATGAAGAAGGAGATTAATAGGCTCTCCGAGGAATTCAAGGACCAGGTTTTGATGCTCAGCGAGGAGGCGAAGGAGAGGAAGAGATCTGAGCTGGAGCAGAAGAAGCAGAAGTACGAAGCGTTCATATCAGAAATCTGGGGTCCGGATGGGAAGGCAGCCAGGAAGGAAATTGAACTGACAAAGCCTCTCGTCACCAAAATAGACAAGATCCTCGAGAAGCTCGCAGAGGAGGAGGGATTCGATCTCATATTGGACATTGATGAGAGTAGTATAGTCTATTCAAGAGAAGGACTCGATCTGACCGATAGGGCGCTTGAGGAGCTGAACAAAGAGGTGATTCATGTTGGGGCTGAGAAGGCCAAGCTTGCGGTCTTCAAGTTCAAGGAGACGAGTCCCCAAGCAATGGAAGGAAACTTTGGCCGCCAGATCTCGGATCTTCTTGAAAAGGCGCTGGTGAAGTTGGGGATGTTTGAGCTGTGGGAGGGAAACCTCAGCGCTGCACTCATTCAGGAGGCGATTGACAAGGAAGAAGAGGCGGACGAGAAGAGGGCCGTGGATGTATGCAGGATTGCCGGTGCTGAAGTTGCAGTGATTGGAACAGTTACGAAACTCGGGGCGACCGTTGAAGTCGAGATAAAGCTGCTAGATGTCAAGACCGCAGATGTGCTGACCACGGAGCAGGCGAAAACTACGCGCAGCGAGACTCAGGAAGACCTTCTTCCCATGGTCGGTGATCTTGCCTCAAGACTTGCCAACGTGTACAGGGCAAAATGAAACTGAAAGAGATGGCTCATATTCTGGACGGGAAGCTTCGGGGCGACCCTGATGCCGATGTGGTTTCGGTTGCTCCGATTGATAGTGCGGGAGAAGGTGTACTTGCGTTTGCTGCTTCAGAGCAGTACCTCAAAACCGCCGAGCGTTCAGGAGCGTCATGCATAATAGTGCCCAAAGGCTTTCATGTGGAAGGCAAGAACCTCATAGAGGTGGAGAACCCGAGGTTGGCTCTGGCAAAGGCGATGGAGGTTCTCTACAAACGCGAGAGGATAGGCCCTGGGATAGAAGAGGGAGCCCATGTGGCCGAGACGGCGCGGGTAGCCCCGTCCTCACACATTGCCACACTTGCATACATCGGTGATGATACCAGGGTTGGTGATAGGACTGTCATCTACCCTTTTGCCTACATAGGCCCGGATGCAGAGATAGGGTCAGACTGTGTGATACATCCAAATGTTACCATCTGTTCAGGTGTGATCCTGGGTGACAGAGTTGTGGTTCATGCCAACGCGGTGCTGGGCTCTGATGGTTTTGGCTATGCACGGGATGGAGTTGGCCACAGAAAGATACCCCAGGTGGGTACAGTCGTTGTTGAGGACGATGTTGAGATAGGTGCCAACACTGCAATAGACAGGGCTACAATGGGTAGGACCCGTATTGGCAGGGGGACAAAGATAGACAATCTGGTGCACATAGCGCACAATGTGACGATTGGTTCAAACTGCCTTGTTGTTGCCCAGGCGGGAATCGCAGGTTCGACTGAGATAGGCGAAAATGTCCTAATCGGTGGACAGGCTGGCTTGGTGCACCACATAAAGATCGGGAGCAGGGCTTTCATAGGTGCACAGGCCGGTGTGACCAGGTCCTTTCCAGCAGATTCGAAAATATCAGGCTATCCAGCCAGGGACCACAACAGGTCAATGAGAGGCTATGCCGCGCTGAACAAACTCCCTTCGCTGATCAAGAAGGTGGACAAAATTGACAAAAGGATTGAGAAACTGGAGCAAAAAGGTGGAAAGACCTCAGAAGACGATAGCAGGTGAGACAGCCTGTTCCGGGATTGGCCTTCACAGCGGCAAGACCTCTGAAGTGCGATTTCTTCCAGCGAAACCGGACAAAGGCATAGTATTCAAGAGGACAGACTTAAAGGGTTCTCCAAGTTTGAAACCCACTCTGGACAGTGTCAACTATACCATCCATCAGACTTCTATTAGAGAAGGTGACACCGAGGTTTTGACTGTCGAGCACCTCCTTTGCGCCGCCTACGGGATGGAGATCGACAATATGATTGTCGAGATAAATGGCCCTGAGATCCCCATAATGGACGGAAGCGCCAAACCCTTCATGGAGGCATTCAACAATGCTGGCGTGGTTGATCAAAAAAACAGCTGCAGCCCGAAGACGCTCCAGCATCCTGTCAAATATGAGAAAGACGGAGTGTGCATAGCAGCACTCCCTTCGGACTCTCTTACCATAACGTTCGGTATTCAATATGATCATCCGCATCTGCTCAGCCAATACGCGCGCTTCGAGATAACCCCTGAAGTCTTCCAGAACGAACTGGCACCCGCTCGCACCTACAGTTTTGATGAATGGGTTAAGCCACTGAGAAAAAAGGGTCTCATCAAGGGCGGTAGTCTTGAAAATGCAATCTTGATCGGTGAAAATGGTTTGGTCAACAAAGAGCCTCTCAGGTTCAAAGATGAGTTCGCCAGGCATAAGATAGCCGATATGATTGGGAACATTGCAATGTTGGGTTATCCTTTACACGCGGATATTTATGCTTTCAAGTCCGGGCATCTTCACAATGTTCAGTTTCTGAAGAAGTTGAGAAAGGAGGTCGGTGGATTGAAACCAGCCTTTGAAATAGCAGACATTCTCAAGATAATGCCTCATCGCTACCCATTTCTCCTTGTGGACAGAATACTTGAGCTCGAAGAAAACAGGGTCGTGGGGACCAAGAATGTGACAATTAACGAGCCTTTCTTTGCGGGTCATTTTCCAGGACATCCGATCATGCCGGGCGTTCTTATCGTGGAGTCGATGGCGCAGGTTGGTGGTTTCTTGCTTCTGCACAAGGTTGATCAATCGGACGGAAAAATTGTTTATTTCACCAAAATAGCGGATGTGAAGTTTAGAAAGCCAGTCACGCCTGGTGATCAACTCAGGTCTGTTGTGACTTTGGTTAAGTATAAGAAGAACCTTTGTGTTATTAAAGGTCAGGCCTTTGTGGGCAGAGACCTTGTTTGTGAAGGCACACTCACTGCAATGATGGTTGATAAATGAGCGACGTAGTTGTTCATAAGACCGCGGTTGTCCATCCTGGAGCCACACTGGGGTCCGGAGTAGTCGTGGGTCCATATGCGATCATTGGTGAGAATGTTGTTATCGGGGACAATGTCGAGATCTTGGCTCGAGCATGTCTTGAAGGGTGGACTGAAGTCGGAAGAGGAAGCAAGATCGGATATGGAGCTGTGATAGGTGGGCCGCCTCAGGATGTAAAGTATAAGGGCGAGAAATCATTTTGCAGGATAGGTGAGAACTCAATTATCAGAGAATATGTCACAATTCACAGGGCCACAGGCGAAGGCAAAGAGACCGTAGTTGGCGATGGCTGTTTTATCATGGCCTATGCCCATGTTGCACACAATTGCCGGATTGGAAACGGTACAGTGATCGCCAATGCAGCGCAGCTCGGCGGTCATGTGCTTGTGGAAGACCTTGTGTTGGTGAGCGGTCTGGTTCCTGTACACCAGTTTGTCAGAATAGGGAAGCTGTCTGTCATAGGCGGTGGGGTCAGGGTGACGATGGATATTGTTCCTTTTGTCTGCGCTTCTGGTTATCCAATAAGAGTGAAGACCCTTAACCTTGTTGGTTTGAGGAGACAGGGATATTCAAATGAAGATATCGGGCTTTTGAAAAAAGCCTTCAAGATTCTATTTCGTTCAAAGCTCAACACTACCCAGGCACTGGATGAGTTGAAGAACGGATTCCCCCAGACTGCTGAGATTAAACATCTTGTGAAGTTCATTGAGTCTTCCGCCCGGGGAATCAAAAAATGAAATAGGCCCAGCCCGCCGAAGCTATATGAAGCGTAGGCGGGATGAGGCATATTTCATCCTGAGTGGAACGAAGGATCTGCCTTTCCCTTGTCTCGAGCGATTCCCCTCCCCTCTGACACCCAAAACAAGCCATGTCATTGCGAGCGACCGAAGGCCGCGAAGCAATCTCCCACAAGCCGGATCGCCCTCGGTCTTACGGGGTCATTCTGAGGCGCAGAGCGCCGAAGAATCTGCTTTTGCCAACTGATAGCTGAAAGCTGACAGCTTCTTGTCTGGGGTAGCGGCGCCTGTCCTGAGCTGGATCGAAGGGCTTGCGCCGCGCATCCTAGCCGAGTTGTTTGGTTTCGAGGATTTTCAGTTGAAGCTGACCCTTGAGGACTTTTAGGAACTGCTGTGATGCGACTCTTCGGAGAGGCTTGACAACATCTTCCGAAGGGATTCCATCTTTGGCACACTGGCTGATGACATCAAGAATGCGCAGGGCGGCCTTTTCGTCTGCGAAGAAGTCCCGAAGGGCGCCTTCATACGGGGCAGCAATCCGTCTAGAGACATCCAAATAGAGGTTTTCCTTGCGCTCATCAAGGTGTTTTGGGAGATGTGTAAGTAATTGGGCGGGGGTAAGTTCCAGCGACATCTTCCAGGAATGCCTTAGCACGCCAAGTGGACCTATCTTGTCGAGCGTATCCGCATCATGTACTATTTGAGCTTCGACAGTCCCTGCCTCCACACCCTTACCTTCCATTCCCCGGTCATGGGCCTCGACGCAATGTTCGATTCTTACCCTTGTTGCATCTTCTATGCCCAGGCTTCTGAGTAGCGCGCCTGCTACCGTTTTTCCTCTTGAGGCGTGCTCCCAGTTTCCATTTATCAGTCCGACACCGTGAAGCCACGCTCCTGCAAGAACAACAAACCTGTCGCCACATTTTTCGCCCACTTCACTGAGAAGATGTCCGGCTATCTTTGAGACTCTTTCCAGGTGATGATTGCCACTTGACTTTCCTGCAAAGGCCACATCCCAATCGAGTTCAATGGCTAGTTTTGAGATTTTTTCCAGTAACTCCATTTGTTCACCGGTCAGTTTGTGTTTTGGCAACGATCCTCGCTATTACACTCACAATCTCGTGGAAGTGCGGTTGTTCAGCTCCAGGGTGCCCCTCAGTTTCAACCCTGCCTTCCCAGTGGTGGATTATATGATCTTCTATGAATAGTTGTTTGTACTCACCTAGCTGTGCGAAGTTCATGACCTGGTCTCTGAACTTGAGCGTGCACAAGCCGATTGCATGGTCCTTATTCGATTGCAACCTCTTCCAGACTGGTTCCTCAACGGTAAATTGGCTGATTGCAATGAGGCCCCCCTTCTTGATTGAAGCCCTGAATTTGTCAAACAATTCATTCCTCTGTGTGCGCGTCATGAACTGAAGAGAGTTGTTTGCAAATATGAGGTCGTATCTATCCGGCTTAAAATTCATTTGCGTAATATCATCAACAATAATCTTTACGTCCAGGTCCTTCTTCTTTGCAATCCTTTTTTTCATGGTCTCTGTTGCATTGACAGAGGCTTCTACTGCAGAGACCTGATGCCCGAGGCTGGCAAAGAATATGCTGTCTTTCCCCTCACCTGCGCCGACATCAAGTATTACAGCGTTGGCTGGCAGCTCTTTGGCTGCCTTCTTTGCTAGTCCTGAAGGCCCAGACCCCATTTCCTCCCACCTCCCGTTCAAATGTTCAAATGTTCAATATTGAACCTTCCGAGGCCCATCTCCTCCCACCTCCCGTTCAAATGTTCAAGTGTTCAATATTGAACCCCAGAACCTCCCCCTCTTCCTCCCCACAACTCCCGTTCAAGTGTTCAAGAGTTCAAGTGTTCAATATTGAAACCTGTTTTAAGTGGCACGCCCGAGAGGATTCGAACCTCTAACCTGCCGAGCCCGAGTTACGCGAGGGCGAAGGTCCCGTTTCTCGCGGAGCGAGATACACGGGACGGATTCGTGGCCCCGTAGGGGGCATTTCCCTCCCCGGTTGAAAAACCACTGAGCTTGTTTTGATACACGCCCGAGAGGATTCGAACCTCTAACC
>SOJN01000075.1 GCA_004376575.1 candidate division TA06 bacterium
CTCCGTACGTTCCCCAACTCCTCCCTGTCATCAACTTTTTCGGAGAAGAGCCAAAAATGATAAGTTTGTTTCAGAACCATATCCTGGTTCGATTTTCGGATCTGGTGGATTTGCCTCTCAGTGTAATCAGCATGCGTAGTTCACACGCGAGAGGAGGTGGATGTTTCCGAGGTGTACGTTTTCAAGGCCGGCTTCCACTGCGGCCTCCCTGGCCTTGGCTGCGTGTTCTCGTGAAGTGGCGGGAAGGTCGCTCATATGGAAATGCGGATGAAATCCAAGAAGAGAATAGGGGATATCTTTGTCAAGAGAAGAGATAAATCCAGCTATCTTTTTTACCTCATGAACATCGATGTATCCAGGCACAAGGAGCGTACTCGCAACTGCAAGTGGCGGGTCCTTTCTCTCGTTGAACCGTGATGCAAGATATGTGAAGTTGTCAAGCGTTCTCCTGTTGGTAGTTCCGCAAAGCGCCAGATTCAGGTGTTCGTTATACGTTTTGAGGTCGAACTTGATTATCCCTCCGCTCTCCAGAGCAACTTCTATCATCTTGCTGAGGTGGGCTTTGCTCATTGAGCCGTTCGTCTCCCAGCAAATCCTGAAGTCCCCTTTCTTTCGGGCCTCTCTTGCCGCACTGAGCGAATGCACTATCTGTGGAGTTGGGTCACCTCCAAAATAACATATACATCCCGTATCCTCTGTTGCACGTGTGGCAAGTTCACTATCCGAAAGTGGAGAAGCAGTCTCGAAGTTGGTCGACCTGAATGTGAAATTCTGGCAGAAGAGGCAGTCAAAGGAACACGCCCTGTAGAAGACGGCCAGGTTGTACTTGCCCTTCATGTTCCTTCCGGGACAAACCCAGTCAGCGACACAGTTGGTGGGAAGGGGATCATAGTAGTAGTCAAGATAGGCAAGCTTGGGGCCTCCCGAACGGAACTTGAGCTTGCCGTCCAATTCTTTTCTTATTCCACAGAACCCCAGACCTCCACTTTCAACTTCACACTCGTTTACGCAAAAATTGCACTTGACTCTTCCCCCTCTGGGGACCTTTCCAGGCAGGCTGTACTGCTCCCTTGTCTCTGCATGGACATTTTCTAAATGATCCTTCACCTTCTCGAAATCACTTCTTATGCAGGAAACACAGACTGACAGCGGTTCCGATATTACAACTGACGACTTACCGCAATTTATGCAACTACCCATTTTTCACCAAAGTACAAAGTACAGAGTACGGGAGAAAACCAGGTCACGCTCTCCTTGAGGGAGATGTACTTTCCCCCTGTTTACTCGCCTGGGTCCAAAAGAATCATTTTGCATTTTGATTTTTGCAATGAGTCATCGCAGATGGCTTCACATCAATTGCTTGACGGTCAGCGTTCTCATTCTGTTTATGGCTGCCGCTATCTCGAATTTTCTCGGCAGTGCGTAGTCACCGTAAACCTCATCCCTGAAGGGCGAGAGAACGTCCAAGCCACTCTTCTCAATATCTCTGGAAACCATCTCCACGATCTCAAGCATAGAGTGAGAACCGTCAGCATACTTTCTTGACATGTAGTGGATAGCATCGCCAATGGCTCTGGCCTGACCGACATCTACAAGCTGTTCAACGCATAGAAGGTCAATTCTCGTAGTCCCGAAAGAGATTTCATTCATAGACTTTGTGTCTATCTTTACTTCTCTCTTCCCCCTTCTGGGATTGAAGCTGTGACGCAGTGGTGCTCTTTGAGTAATCTTGGAGAAAGAATTTCCGACCTCTCTGGCGCGCTGTGTTCCATACCTTGCAGCTATTTCTTTTGCCTCAGAGGTGACGTCCCTGGGCTGATAGGTGTCCATTGATATTACTGTATCTGCAACATCGAAATAGTCACCACTTCCTCCAAGCACAAGGATGGACGAGACTCCAAACTGAGAATACAGCTCTCTAACCCTGTCGAGAAATGGAGTAATCGGCTCCTTGTCCTTGCTGATCAACTCCTGCATTCTCCTGTCACGTATCATGAAGTTAGTAGCGCAAGTATCCTCGTCCATAAGCAGGAGTTTGGCACCGACTTCCATCCCCTCAACGATACTCGCGGCCTGGGACGTAGAACCACTGGCATCATCGCTCGAGAAAGAACGGGTGTCGATACCGGTCGGAAGATTAGCCAGGAAAGCTGAGATGTCGACCTTCTCAACCCTTCTTCCATCTTCTGCCCTCACCTTCACCGTGTTCACATCAGTTATGGCGAATTCTCTCCCATCTTCGAGAATGTGATTGTACACGCCTCTCTCGATTGCTCTCAGCAGCGTGGATTTGCCATGGTAGCCTCCTCCGACAATCAATGTAACTCCCTCAGGAATTGCCATGCCCGTTATGGTTCCACTGTTGGGCCTATCGAACGTCATGCTTAAACTCTCAGGTGAGAGGATGGGAACGGCCTTTGAAAGATTCATAGGTCTGTCGTCTATTCCGGTCTTTCTAGGAAGAATTGAATCATTGGCGATGAAGCACACGTACCCTTTCTCGACCAGAGAACTTCTTATGAAATCTGCATCCTCACAAACGTCAACCTGTCTGCTCAACCGATCTCTGTCCGTATTTTCGTGGAGAAGGGACCTGGAGACTATCAGCGGGATTTCTTGAAAGAATACTTCTTCTGCCTGTTTCCCCAGGACCATCCTCCCGCGCGCAGGCAACCCAACCAGGAACCTGACCTCGACGAACTCGCCATTCACCACCACGGCAGAACGCTCCAGGATCTCCTGTCCACAGGAAGCAATGGAGACCATCCCGCTCTTGCCTGACCCCCTGTGTCCCCTTGCAACGGCATCAATGGCATTGGAGAAGGCTCTCACCAGGTAGTCTTCAACTCCAATCCTGCGCGAACGATTCTTGAACAGCTCAGGGGAAAATTTGGCAACCTGTTGCTTCACCCTCACCCTCACGCGAGATGGCGCGGCAAAAGGATCGCCTTGAACGTGGTCCACGAACAGAGTGTAGCCCTGAAACTGATAGACTCCTCTGATCTCTTTGTAGGCCTTATAGCCTCGACCGTCTATTCTGCGGAGCTTCCTTTGGAGGGATTCCATATATCTGGTGAAAACACTGATTATCTTCGATCTCTTACCAGAAACCTGAATCGCAAGGCATCTTCCAGCATCGATATGTTGTTGAATAACACGTAGCACTCTTTGTCTTTCGGACACAATTCGAGAAGTCCTGCTAGATCTTCGTCTGTGTACTTGTATCCATATGCGCCTATACCATGAAGTCTGTAGTATGCTATTTCACCATACACCTGGTTATCTTTGAACGGGTCAACGCAGTGGACAATATCGAGATCTTTACACAGCCCTTTTACCGTGTCTTTACTCCACTTGCCCCTCGGTTCCCAGAGCATTTTGACCTCTCCCCTTTCAACCCCTTCGAAGAACATTCTCACATTGAGCACACTGTCCATGTTCTCTTCAAAGCTGGGCGGACTCTCGAATAGGACCATTCCTGCCTTCAGAATGTCCACGATCTCCTTAGTTCTCTCCCAGGCTTCGCGCACCTCATCAGTGGGTCTGAAGAAACCATAGTTTGTCAGTTTTGATTTGGGGATCTTCAGTTTTGTTCTTCTGTATGTCGGACTGTCAGAGGGATGCGTAATAGTCTGCCAGGCCTTCACCGCGTATTCAAAACTTCTCGGAGCTTCCGAATTCCACCTGATTGCAGTGCTCGGCCTGGGAAGATTGTAGAATGTCGTTTGTACTTCTACTATGTCAAACTTACTATAGTAATCTTCTCTCTTGGTCGGAAAACCGCAACAGCCAACTCTCATCATCTAACCAACAACCCATTCCTACTTCTTCTTGTCAAACAATTCCAGGAAAGGCTTGAACAGATCGATCGGTACTGGGAACAGAGTGGTTGAGTTGTTCTCTGCGGCCACCTCCTTTAATGTCTGCAAGTATCTGAGCTGAAGGGCAATGGGATGGCCCTTAAGTATAGTGGAGGCTTCTGCCAGTTTCTCGGATGCCTGGAACTCTCCTTGCGCGTTTATGACCTTCGCTCTTCTTTCCCTCTCAGCCTCGGCCTGTCTTGCCATAGCCCTCTGCATCTCTGTAGGTAGATCAACATGCTTTATTTCCACAAGCGAGACCTTGACTCCCCACGGGTCCGTGGCCTCATCAACAATCGCCTGGAGCTTGTTGTTGATTTGCTCTCTCTTGGCAAGCAAGTCATCAAGCTCAGACTCTCCCAGAATTGACCTCAGTGTAGTCTGCGCTATCTGAGAAGTCGCATAAAGGAAGTCTTCAACTTCAACTATGGCTTTGTTCGGGTCCATCACCCTGAAATAGACGACGGCGTTCACCTTGATTGAAACGTTGTCTTTGGTTATAATATCCTGAGGTGGAACGTCCATTGTCACAACTCTCAGGCTGACCCTGACCATTTTCTCAAAGAATGGTATGATCCAGACCCATCCAGGGCCTCTTGACGCAACAAGACGGCCCAGCCTGAATATCACTCCCCTCTCATACTCCCTCAGTATTCGTATGGCATTGCTCAGTATTATTGCGACAAACAGAACGATGAGTAGTATTCCTATACCCATTTCTCCTCCCTATTTATTTATGATTGCAATGTTTCGACCTTGAGCACAAGGCCATCTACATCAACCACTTTAATCCTCTCACCTTTCTTTATCCTCTGTTCAGAAATCGCGGACCACAGTTCTCCGTGAACTAGAACCTGACCTTGTCTGGAATCGATAGTGGCTCTTGCGTCTCCCTTCAGCCCTATCATTCCGCGCCTTCCTGTGGTCGGCTTCCTGCGGTGGGCTCTCGCAACCATGCCCATGCCGAACAGGAAGAACGCCGCTGTAACCATAACAACCGGTATGATGACAGACCAGGAGACTCGCAAAAACGGCAGATCTGTGTCTACAAGCATTGTCGCCCCGAGCACCAGTGACACTACCCCACCAATCGCAAGAGGTCCATACGTGGGGGTAAGAGCTTCCATTATGAACAACCCCATACCAAGTATGATGAGAAGAACTCCCGCGTAGTTAATAGGTAAAGTTTGAAAGGAAAAGAATGCAAGAATGATGCAGATACCGCCAACGACTCCAGGGAATATTGCCCCCGGATGTGAAAGTTCAAAGAACAGACCATAGAAACCGAGCATCAGGAGTATGAACGCAATGTTGGGATTGGCGAGCCTCGAGAGGATGTTTTCTCTCGGGCTCATAGGAATCCGTTTCCTCGTCGCATCTTTGGTCTTGAGAATGACCTCGGCGTCTCCAACAGAGACCTTCTTTCCATCTATCTTCTCAAGCAACTCATCCAGGTCCTTTGCAATAAAGTCAATTATGTTCTTTTTGAGCGCATCCTCTTCGGTCTCGGAGACAGATTCTCTCACCGCCTTCTCCGCCCATTCGGAATTGCGGCCCCTCGTCTCGGCAATCGATTTTATGTATGCGGCAGCATCGTTGGTAAGTTTCTCCTTCATCTCTTCACTCGACTCTTTGCCAATTTCTACCGGGTGCGCTGCGCCGATATTCGTTCCCGGTGCCATCGCCGCAACATGCGCAGCAAGCGTGATGAATACTCCCGCGGAAGCGTCTCTTGCTCCGCTGGGATAGACATAGACTATGACGGGGATCTCAGAGTTCAGAGTGGCCTTGATCATATCTCTCATCGACAGGTCAAGGCCGCCAGGCGTATCCAACTCAACCACAAGACAATGAGCACCTTCAGACGTGGCACGCTCCAGCGTTTTGACGAAATACCTTGAAGTGACTGGACCAATTAGCCCCTCTATCCGGATAACGTAGACCTCTCCCTCGGCGCACGCTGACACGGCCAAGACCACAAGAAGGACAAGGCTTATGAGCACTGACTTTACGATCATCTAGACCACTATAGGTTTGCTTATTGCTGATGTCAAGACCAAAAAACCCTTGCCCCAAGACAAATCCTAAACCCGAAACTCTAATCTCTTCACCCCGTTAGATATGGCCAGTAAGAAAAGCAAGTGGTCCAATAAACGGCGATTTCCAGGACAGACAACGCCATTCTATTGAAGCAACACGTCATTATCTAACGGGGTAGACAATATCCAATCACCAAAATCCAAATGTCCAAAAGTGCGTGCCTGTCCCTACCAGTTAGTTAATTATGTTGCATGTCTTATTAATAATCTTAATTAACGACTTGACAAATTCAATCTTTGGCTTTATATTATCAAGCGAATGCTCGAAAGGGGGCGAAAATGACCAGAATGCCAGGCGGATGCCCAGTTTGCCAAGAGATACTGACAGTCAGGTCTCTCTACTGCCCTGCTTGTAAGGTCAAGATAGAGGGCGAATTCGAGCTCCCAAAGCTACTTTCCCTCACACCAGAACAGATGGAATTCATTCAGGTTTTCCTGCGCTCAAGGGGAAACATCAAAGAGGTGGAGCGGGAGCTTGGAATCTCCTATCCCACTGTCAGAACCAGGCTCGGGGATGTGATAGCCACGCTCGGGTACGAGGTCGAACCTGTCGAAGAACCAGATTCTTCAAGTGTCCTAGCCTCTCTGGAGAAAGGTGATATCACGGTTGAAGAGGCAGTGAAAAGATTACGCGGAGAGGCCTGAGCCCTGTTTCTCTGGTCCACACGGAAGAGCCGTATCAAATCAAGGAGGAGATTATGGATGAAAAGATGAAAATCCTGCAGATGCTGGAAGACGGAAAGATAACCGCAGAGGAGGCAGCCAGACTCCTGGAAGCAGTGTCCCGGCATAAGCCAGAGCGGCATACGGTCGGTGTAGACTCTGATGTCATCGGCGACGTTATGGGTGGAGTCAGCGGCGTAATGGAATCAATACCTGGAATCATAGCACACTGCGTACGACTAGAAACCAGAGGTGGAAAGAAGACCCTGCGCGTGAAGAAGAAACCTACTGTGAAACTCAGCCTCGTTGGAGGTGATCTCACCATATCCCCGTCGGACGATGGCACGATAAGAGGAAACCTCAGCTCGGGGATTGTCACGGCAAAGGATATCAGGGATGAACTCTTGATAAAATGTCTGGGTGGGGATGCGGATGTGCAAATGCCCCGAGTAGAAACTCTCTCGGTATCCCTTGTCGGGGGCGACGTAGAAGGTGATGTTGACGCCGCGTCTCTTACCGTGAAAACCCTGGACGGAGACATCAAACTGCACTTGAAAAACCTGCAAAGCGCTGTCATGAAATCGAAATCTGGAGATATCAGCATAACCATACCGAAGGACGCGGATGCTGTGGTCGATGCCTACACCATGTCAGGCGACCTGCAGTTTGAACCAAAGATAGCGATTGAGGAACAGACTGACAACCACATAAAAGGGAAGATGGGCAAGGGTAAAGGGAGTCTCACAATAGTGAATCTCTCAGGCGACATAACTGTCAAGGCGTCCAGCTGAGCGCCAGACAAAGAGACGAGGAGAAGAAATGGAAGAAAGAGCGAGGATTTTGAACATGGTCGCGGAGGGGAAGATCTCTGCTGAGGAAGCGGAAAGGCTCCTCCAGGCCCTTGAAGGTGGGGAACTGAACGAGGTGGCTAAGAGAGGCAAGGCCAGGTGGTTGAAGGTCAGAGTCTACGACAAAAACTCGGGAAAGGTGAAGGTCAAGGTGAACATTCCGCTTGCCTTGGTCAAGATAGGTGCTAAAATAGGCGCCAAATTCGACCTAAAACTTCCCGAAGAAGCCAGACGCCAAATGGTGGAAAAGGGGATTGACCCTGGGAATCTGACAGATGTGAAAAAACTGGAGGCAATCATAGACAATCTTGCCGCTCAGGGTCCATTCAAGCTTGTCGATGTCGAAGAAGATGATGAAAAGGTAGAGGTCTTTATAGAGTGAACCCACACATTTTCAGGCAGTACGACATCAGAGGAGTCGCAGCATCTGACCTGACAGACGATGTCGTTCAACGCATAGGTAGGGCTTTTGGCACGCACCTGAAGCGCGCCGGCAGAAAAAGGCTCGTACTTGGAAGAGACGTCAGGCTCAGCTCACCAAGGATAGCAAAAACCATAAAGAAGGGCCTTCTCTCCACTGGATGCAATGTGATCGACCTCGGAGTCGTACCCACACCTGTCTTCTATTTCTCCATATACAGGCTGCGAGCGCAAGGCGGAGTGATGGTCACTGGAAGTCACCTTCTGAAAAAGTACAACGGACTCAAACTGTGCAAGGATGCTGAGACAATCTACGGAAAAGAGATACAGAAGATAAGGAAGATAGCGGAGAGCGGGAAGTTCCTGACGGGCCGGGGAAGAGAAAACAGAAGGTCTGTGACAGAGGCCTACAAAGACTCAGTCGTCAAGAAGAACAGAGTGGAAAAGAAACTGAAGGTCGTGATTGATCCAGGGAATGGCACGGGCGGACCAATAGTGAGATCAATTCTGAGAGAGCTGGGTTGTCGGGTAGAATGCATCAACTGTAAACCCGATGGTCGATTCCCTGCCCACCAACCAGACCCTACAGTACCGAAGTACATGACGCAGCTTGTCCAGAATGTCCTCGAAAAACACGCAGACATCGGAATAGGCATAGATGGTGATGCAGACAGAATTGGCGTTGTGGATGAGCTGGGTAACCTAGTCTGGGGCGACAAACTGCTGGCGCTCTATGCAGAGGAGCTTCTCTCAAAGGTTCCGGGGGCGGAGATCATCTTCGAGGTCAAATGCTCTCAGGCTCTGCCGGAGTACATAAGATCGCTTGGAGGAAGGCCGAAGATGTGGAAGACCGGCCACTCCTTGATAAAAGCGAAGATGAAGAGAGATGAAGCGTTGCTGGCAGGCGAGATGTCCGGCCACATGTTCTTCGCGCACAACTGGTATGGATTCGACGACGCCATATTCGCTTCAGCAAGAATTGTCTCCATCTTGTCCAGGGCAGATGCTTCCATGTCAGTCCTCCTGGAAAAGATTCCCAAGTATTTTGCCACTCCTGAAGTTAGGATTGAAAGCACAGACAGGAGGAAATTCGAGGTTGTAGATAAGGTTAAATCCTTTTTCTCGCAGAAGTACAGGACGAGAAAAATTGACGGGGTGAGAATTGAATATGGAGATGGATGGGGCCTGGTTAGAGCATCCAATACTGAACCCATAGTTGTTGCCAGGTTCGAGGCAAAAACGAGAAAAAGGCTGCAGGAAATAGAAAAGGAAATCATGACAAGAGTAAACCAATACAATGAACCCTGACCCCACCCGAGTACCCACGAAATTCCGCCCGTACCCCGCACGAACACCTTCGAAATTACGAAAATCGGCCCAACCGCCTACAACACCTTCGAAATTCCCATCTACCCCACGCCACACCATCGAAAATCGAAATTCCGCGCCACCCTTCTCTGCCCCACCGAAATTCGCTTCTAACCCCACCCACACCTTCGAAATTGGGAAATTGACCGCACCCAATCCCCTGCATTCTGCAATCTTTACCCCAGAGGGATAAAGAGCAGGGGCGTATCGCAATACGCCCCTACAAGATCTGCAAAAACAACTCAGTCTATCTTATTACCGTAATCTTTTCACACACGGTTTTTGAACCCGAGTCGAGCCTGATGAAATATGTGCCTGATGGGACTGGGCGAGAGGCATAGTCTCTGCCATCCCATTTAACTGTCACCGGACCGGTCCCTGAGATCTCATAGCACCTCACCAATCTTCCGGATGTGTCGTAGATATTGAGTTCACCACTGCCACCGTCGTCCACCACGGCCACAATCTTAGTCGACCCCCTGAATGGATTGGGCGAGATCTTAAGAAGAGGAGCATCCTTGACCGCGCGGACCGGCTTCCCCTCATTCACTCCTGTCCCCGGCTCACCATCCAAGATTACATCATCAAAGAACGTGGTGTCCTCCAGTGCGGAAAGCGAGACACGAGCCCACACTGCATCGGGATGGGCGTCTATTCCCAGTACATACTGCACCCACCCCGATGTGTGAAAGGAATTCACCGTATTAGAACCGACAAGCGAGTCGTTTATGTCAAGCTGCAATACCTGGAATAAGCCAATTCCCATGAGTCCAGGGACATCAAGCCACAACGAAAAATCGTAATGTGTACCGCCCACAATGGGAACCAACGAAGTCGCGAAGCCCTGGATGGCAATTGTCTTACCGAGTGCTATTGAATAGCTTCCACTGTACGCATGGCTTGACTTGTATGCACTGCCAGAATCGAAAAGTGCGCTCGTTACCCACCACTCAGGTACTTGCACGCCCAGACTATCAAACCAAGTCTCAAATCCTGAATTCTGAAGCAGGTTAACGGCACAGGATGTCGACACATTTAACAGCGCTGCAGCTAGAAGGAAAAAGAAGAACCTCCTCATCCTTCCTCCTTTCAAACTAGGCCCCTACCGCAACACTTCTTGTATTTTTTGCCGCTGCCACAGGGGCAGGGGTCGTTTCTTCCTATTTTCTTACCTTCCCTTCTGTACTGTCTGACAGCAACTCCTGATTCGCTCTGTTGTCTTTTCGTTCTCCTTCCTCGAACACCGGCGGCAACTGCGATCGCTTCTTCTCGTTCTGGTTCTTGTTCTGCAGGGACCACGCTTGCGGTCCCGGGTTTATATGCCCTTGTCTTCTCTTTTTTCTCCTCCGCTTCAACTGGTCTAACTTCAATCCGGAACAAGAGCGAGATTATCTCCCCAAAAATCGAATCCTTCAGCTCCTTAAACAACCTGTACGACTCTCTCTTATACTCCACGAGCGGGTCCTTCTGAGCGTACGCCCGGAAGCCTATACCCTCCTTCAAAGCGTCCAACTCATACAGGTTGTCCCTCCACTCAGTGTCAACCGTGTGCAGCATGACGCTCTTTTCAAGTTCCCTCATCTGTGCTTCACCTATCACGTTCTCTTTTCTATCATAGGCAAACTTAACAGCCTCAAGAAGATTACCTTTCAGCTCTTCTACATTGGTTGATGCTCGCTTTTCTTCCGGTATTTCCAGATCAATCAAAAACATTCTCCTTGAGTCTGCCCTCAAACCTTCCCAGTCCCATTCTTCAGAGTATCTTCTGGAATCGGCATGTTCATCCACAATGCTTTCAGCCAGTTGTTCGATTATTTCGAGAATCCGGCCCTTTAGGTTGCTGCTGTCCAGGATCTCGTTCCTGAACCTGTATATCTCGCTTCTCTGTTCATTCATAACATCATCGTATTCAAGAAGCCTCTTTCTTATATCGAAATTGAACATCTCCACCTTTTTCTGAGCACCGGAAATCGCGCGTGTGACCAGCGGGTGGTGTATTGCTTCACCATCTTGCACTCCAAGTTTATCCATCACTCCAGCAATCCTATCCGAGCCAAAAAGCCTCATCAGTCTATCCTGTAGAGAAAGATAGAACCTCGAGGACCCTGGATCTCCCTGCCTTCCACTTCTTCCGCGGAGCTGCCTGTCGATCCTTCTGGCCTCATGGCGCTCTGTCCCGAGAATGTGAAGCCCACAGGGTATCTCCTGCCTGCATTGCTGTTCCATGTACTCGTGTGCGCAATTTTCACAGTCCTTGTCCTCGCAGAAAATGCAACACTTTTCACACTTCACAACTCCTGGCCCAAGCTTTATATCCGTACCTCTGCCAGCCATATTGGTCGCTATGGTTACCCTTCCAGCCTCACCCGCGTGCGCGATAATCTCAGCCTCTTTCTGGTGGTGCTTGGCATTCAAAACTGAGTGTTCTATCCCTTTGCGTGTCAACATACGAGAGAGCGTCTCCGACACATCCACAGAAACGGTTCCCACCAGCATGGGCCTTCCTGCACGGTGCATCTTCTGTATCTCTTCGATTACCGCGTTATACTTTTCCCTGCGGGTCTTATATATGACGTCGTCATAATTCACTCTTCTTACGGGTTCGTTCGTCGGAATCACAACAACATCGAGCTTATAGATATCCCAGAACTCATGAGCTTCAGTCTCAGCAGTACCTGTCATTCCAGCAAGTTTCTGATACATCCGGAAGTAGTTCTGAAGCGTAACCGTCGCAAAAGTCTGTGTCTGCTCTCCAACTCTCACGTTCTCTTTGGCTTCGATAGCCTCATGGAGCCCTTCAGAATATCTCCTGCCGGCCATCAATCTGCCGGTGAACTCATCAACAATCAGCACTCTGCCTTCCTGAACAACATACTGTTCATCCACAAAGAAAAGAGAGTGTGCTCTAAGAAGCTGGCGAATGGTATTGTTCAAATCCATCTTCTCGGCGTTCTTCTGGTATAGATGGTTGCTTTCAACAGACTTCTCCCTCGGACTGAGTGAATCATTCTCTTCAATTTGCTTCAGTTCAGTGGCGAGGTCTGGCAGTGTGAAAAAATCGGGACTTTTGGTCGGGGACAAGAAATGCTTCGCGTCCTCTGAAAGGTCAACCACATTGGACTTCTCATCTATGTTGTAGAGAAGTTTCTCATCCAGTTCGTACATCCTCTTGCTCTGTATGTATTCTATCTCAGCTCTTTCAACCAGCTTCTGCACACCTGGCTCCTGCAAAACCTTCATCAACCTTTTGTTCCTTGGAGCACCCCTCTGTGCCATGAGCAGTTTGACGCCCGCCTCATCTTCCTCTCCTTTCTTAAGGAGCGCCTCTGCCTCTGCAATGGTTTTGTTGACAAGAAGGGTCTGTTTGTGAACCAGTTCGTCAACCGGTTTCTTCCATCTATCAAATTGTTCGTGGGTAGAATGCTCAACAGGGCCTGAGATGATTAGTGGTGTACGCGCCTCATCCACAAGCACAGAATCCACCTCATCCACAATAGCATAGTGATGGCCATGCTGGACTCTGTGGTCCGGATTTCTGCTCATGTTGTCTCTAAGATAGTCGAAGCCAAACTCATTGTTCGTTCCGTAGGTGATGTCACAGGAGTACTCGATTTTCCTTTCTTCAGGCTCCATACCACCCTGTATACAGCCTACCGTGAGGCCCAGAAACTCATACACCTTCCCCATCCACTCCGCATCCCTTCCGGCCAGGTAGTCATTCACTGTGACAAGATGCGCGCCCTTTCCGGTGAGGGCGTTGAGGTAAAGGGGCATGGTTGCAGCGAGTGTCTTTCCTTCACCCGTAGCCATCTCTGCTATCTTGCCCTCATGCAGAACCACTGCTCCCATTAGCTGAACATCGAAAGGCACCATGTTCCATTCAATCTCTATGGCGCTCACATCCCACTTCTGACCGACGAGTCTCCTGCAAACTTCCTTAACTACCGCAAACGCCTCTGGCATTAACTCCCGCAGTATCTTTTCTTCTTCTTCGTTGATCCGTTTTTCAAGATTCTCTCTTTGGAGTCGAAGGTCCGCAAGGATCCCCTCGTCTTCCTCAGCGGCCATCCTATCCTTAGTCTCAGCGTACTCGTTTTCCAGATCTATCATCCTCTCCCTGATGAGTGACCTGAACTCCGCTGTCTTGGACCGGAGCTCCTCATCAGAAAGGGACTTCAGACTTTCCTCGAAGGCATTTATCTCCCCGAATATGGGAGTGAGCCTCTTTATCTCCCTTTCGTTCTTTGTTCCAAGTATCTTTTTGGCGAATTTGCCCAGCACCAACTGTCACCTCCACCCAAATGTATGCCACAAGAACAAGGCTATGTCAAGAAAGCAATTACAAAATCAAGCGAAGGAATTCCCCCCCAACTGGAAGGGACAAACTGGCTACACAAAAAGTCCCGGAATGCTCGAGCAAAACACTGGAAACTGCGAACGAAACCTGAGAACCAAATGTTTTTCGAGGGTTCGATTTTCGGAATTTGTAGTTCTCAGTTTGTAGTTTTGTTCGAGATTTAAGCCCGAAATAGTACCGATTCTCGATTGAAGAGCGTGACCGCTCTTAGAAGGGTAAGAAAGGCCAGAACCACATTTACCAAGAATACCACGCCAAGATACTGCCAGTTTATGTGTCCCATCAGCACATCCTTGAATGCAAGACTGGTATTAAGAATCGGTATCAGGTTAACCTTCGCGCCCATTTCGGTGCCGGGTAGAATGGATACAACCGCAGGAATTATCAGCAGAGTCAAGAGCGGCGAAAGATAACTCGTCGCCTCCTTGTAGCTCTTCGCGAACAGCGAGATTGAAATGAGAATAGCGCTGAAGAAACAGCATACCGGTATCATCATAAAGAAGATTACCAACAAGGAAAAAGGACTGATAGCAAGGCTTACCTCTTCCCCAACCCTTGCCAGAGCTCCAAGGCCTCCCTTCAGAGTTGCGAGCATGCTGACACTCGCCAGAACCGCTGTCACAAATGACGCAGAGAAAACAGCAAGAAACTTCCCCATGACCAACTCAAACCTTGTCGCGGACGAAAGGAGAAGAGTCTCGAGTGTTCCCCTTTCCTTTTCCCCCGCAGTCAGGTCTATGGCCGGATACATTGCCCCCGTTAGAGCAAGGATCAAGATCAAATAGGGAAGGACCATTGCTGCTATCATTGCGCCTACCTTCTCCTTGCTGGCGAGGCTGATCGTGCTGATGTCAACAGGCTCGATGAAACCTTTTGTCAGGCCTTCTTCTGCCAGACGGTCCCCAACGATTGAATCCCCATACTGAGCAATCAGATCTTCTATCCTTTTTGCACCGGACTCGGACTTGATCTGCGTAGCATCATAGAATATGGAGACTTTCGCACTTGAGCCTTGTTCCAGCTTTGCCTGAAAATCCTCTGGTATTGACACCGCCACTTCTATTCTCTTTTCCTTGATCGCTGATTCGTAATCTGGCTCTTCAACTATTTCTACCCCAGCATTTGACTCCAGCACGGCCATAATAGAAGGAGCGTTTTCCTGCCCAACGACCACGGCTCTGGCAACGGCTCTTTCAACCTTCGCCATTTGAATACCCATGATGGCACCGAACCCCATGGCGAGGACAGGAATGAGAAGTATGGGTACCACAATCATAGAGATGATCGTTCGGCGGTCTCTCAAGGAATCAATCATCTCCTTTTTGTAGACCGTTCGGATATTCCTGAGGTTCATCGCTCTTCACCTACAATGGCAATGAAGGCATCCTCAAGCTCATTGGTGCTCGTCTGTTTCAAAAGGTCTTCCAGAGTTCCAGAGCCTTTTATCTTACCCTGGTGTATGATGGCAATGTCATCGCATAGCTTTTCCGCTTCTGACATAATATGTGTGGAGAACACCGTGCACTTGCCAGCAAGTCTGCAGTTTTCGATGAACCTGACCACAATACGTCTCGCCATAATGTCCAGTCCTGCCGTCGGCTCATCCAGAATCATGACAGGGGGATCATGTACTATTGTTCTGGCTATAGAAACACGTTGTTTCATTCCGCCAGAAAGCTTCCCGCACCTGACCCCGGCGTAATTTTCCATTTCCAGCATACTGAACACCTCGGCCGTTCTCGATTCTATTGCCTTCTCACTCATCCCACTCAGTCGACCGAAATAGTAGAGTATCTCTTTTGGGGTCAGCCTGTGATAGAGCTTGGTATCTCCTGATAGGAACCCGATTTGAGACCTCACTTTCCCGGGCTCTCGTACAAGGTCGCATCCATTAATCGTAGCCGTACCAGACGTCGGCGCGAGGATTGTAGCTAGAACTCTCAGGGTTGTCGTTTTCCCCGCCCCATTTGGGCCAAGAAGACCAAACACTCTCCCCGCCTTGCACTCGATATCAAGCCCATCAACGGCTCTTACTACTCCCCGTCTTCTATCCCTGAACAGCTTTGTCAGGCTATGGGTCTTTATCATAACTAAGATATTGGGCTGCTCAACACAGATGCAATCCTCTGGGAAATCTTTCCATCACCGAAGAGATCTCCACTTTCACAACCTGGCTGGAGACTGAAGAAATCTTGATGCTTTCCAACCTGGTTCTAGCAGGAGAGACCACATTCATACAGATCTCCTGGCACAATCAAAGAAACTGAAACGAACATGCCAACGAGCATGTTCATTTCAATTCATACGTTCAGGATGTCATCACGAGCGTGTGCTCTGTTCCTTCCCTTCTTCCAGCTTCTTGAACACTTCACGCACAACTGCCTTCTTGACATCCTCGAGTTCCCCGCGAATGACACACCCAGCTGCAGACTCATGTCCGCCGCCGCCAAACACCCTTGCTATTTCGTCCACATCCATTTCTTCTTTGGACCTGAAGGATATTCTGATCTGCCCATCGCCCTCCTCTCTAAATAGAAGGCCCACTCTGACTCCTTTGAGGGAAAGCGGAAAGTCAACGAAATCCTCACTCTCATCCATGGATGCTCCAGAAAGTTGAACCATCTCCCTGGTGAGAGTTAGACAGCAAACATCCCGCACAACATCGATGCTGCTGAGCACCAGACCGAGCAGCCTCATCCTCGAGACCGAATTTGCGGAATAGAGCGCCGAAGCAACACGAGAAGGGTCCGCACCACTCTTCACCAGTGACGCACCCGTGATAAACGAATCAAAGGTGGTGTTGGGATGCCGGAAAGAACCAGTATCGGTTACTATCCCTGTGTAGAGCTGCTCCGCTCTTTCTGGAGTCAGAGGGATATCCATAGCCTTGATCAGCTCGAAAACAATCTCAGAAGTGGAGGAACGCTCGGGCCGGACAAGCATAATGTGTCCAAACCGGTCATTGGAGACATGGTGGTCAATGTTTATCATTACCACGTCTTTTACCGGCAGTTGACCCGCAAGGGAGCCAAGTCTCTTCAGACTGGCCGTGTCCAGTATAGCCAATACATCACAAGTATAATCGGGCGGAATAGTCGTCATCACACCGTCCACCCCGCTCAGAAACAGATACTTGTCAGGTATGGGATCTTGATTGGCAACTAACACATCCTTACCCAATTCCCTCAGAACTGACGCGAATGCCAGCTGAGAACCGATGGAGTCTCCGTCCGGGTGAGCATGAGAGAGAACAAGGAATTTGTTGTGCGTAAGTATCACCTTGATTATTTCACTGCAATCACTCATTCTCAATCTCCTTGAGAAGCTTGTCTATCTGCTCCCCGCGGATGAGTGAGTTGTCCAACCTGAATCTTATTTCCGGAGTGTATCTGATCCTTATTCTTCTCCCTATCAAAGACCTGATGAACGGGCTCGCCCTTCTTAAACCCTCCATGCTCTTCTCCATCTTAGCTTCGTCTCCAAAGACAGATACATAGACATCCGCATGTCTGAAATCCGCAGTGACTCTAGCTGAGGTCACTGTGACGAAGCCAATGGAGGGATCTTTTAGCTCCCTGTCTATGATGAGGGATATCTCCCTGGCTATCAGGTCTCCAACCCTGTCAGTTCTCAAACTCATCGCATTTCAAGCTTGTAGTCTATGAGTTCAACCCTGGTGTTCGCCTCAATAACGTTGACTACCTTGGAAAGGACCTGGTTTGCAAACCTGGCATTCGATGAAATCGCTGCAATGCCGATCAGTGTTCTCTGCCACGTATCATGATGGTCAAGCTCGGCAATCGAAATGTTATATTTTCTCCGGATGGAATCTTTGAGAGCCTTGACTATCTGCCTTTTCTCTTTTAACGACCTACACCCGGGGATTCGCAGGTCCACAAGACAGGTTCCTACAATCATGAGAGACTTCTGAGTACCTCCTTCATCTCAAAACACTCAATGATGTCACCTACCTGAATATCTTCCTGGCCGCTTATCCCGATACCACATTCCATACCAGCAGGAACCTCCCTGACATCATCCTTGAACCTTTTCAAGGAATCGACTATACCGACACCAATGCTCTCACTCTCCCTCATGAGTTTGGCAGATATGCCTCTTCTGATCTCTCCTGAAATGACGGAGCAGCCGGCAATCATGCCCAGCTTGGAGATCTTGAAGATCTGCTTCACCTCAGCCTTCCCCACAACAACCTCTTCAAATTCAGGTTCTAGAAGGCCCGTCATGGCCAGCTTTATGTCATCTATGGCTTCAAATATGATGTCGTAGAGTCTCACTTCCACATTATCTCTTGCAGCCATCTCTTTTGCCCTTGCGTCGGGCTTTACATGAAATCCTACCACAATGGCCTTGGAAGCCGCACCCAGCAGGATGTCCGACTCCTTTATGGACCCGACGTTGCTGTGGATGATCTTGACCTTCACCTCGTCGGTGGAAAGGCCCTGTAGGGAGTCTGCAAGAGCTCCTACTGATCCCCAGACATCCCCCTTCAGGACTATCTTCAGTTCCTTGCTCTTTCCCGATTTCAGATCCTCCTGGAATTTCCTGAGACTGACCCCATCCCCCGCCGCTCTGAAGGCCTGCTCTCTTCTCGCAAGCATCCTTTTTCTACTCAGTGTTCTCGCTCTGGCCTCATCCTCTACAACGAAGAAAGTGTCGCCCACTTCCGGGATACCAGTAAAACCAATAATCTGCACCGCAGTCGAAGGACCGACTTCTGCCAAATCCACGCCGTGCTCGTCGTGCATGGCCCGAACCTTTCCGCTATAGAGCCCCGCCACAAAGGCATCGCCAACATGTAGGCAACCTTTCTGCACAAGCAAAGTGGCTACGGTGCCCTTGCCTCTGTCCAGTTTCGACTCGACAACGACTCCCCTCGCAGGTCCGGAGCAGCATGCTCGAAGGTCAAGCATCTCAGCCTGAAGGAGAATTGTCTCGATCAGCTCATCAAGTCCTTCTCCAGTCTTTGCCGAAACCTCCACACAAAGGGTACTTCCGCCAAATTCTTCTGCGAGTACTCCGTGCTGAGCCAGGTCCTGCTTCACCTTCATGGAATTCGCAGTTGGCAGATCAATCTTGTTTATTGCTATGACAATTGGCACGCCTGCGGCCCTGGCATGATCAATAGCTTCAATCGTCTGAGGCATCACCCCATCATCCGCAGCCACCACCAGAACGCAGATGTCAGTAAGCTGTGCCCCACGGGCCCTCATGGCAGTGAATGCCTCATGGCCTGGTGTATCCAAGAATGCAATCCTATTTTCACCCACCTTCACTTCGTAAGCGCCAATATGCTGGGTCATTCCCCCGGATTCTCCGGCGGTGACATCGGTCTTCCTAAGCTTGTCCAACAGAGAAGTCTTGCCGTGGTCAACATGACCCATCACCGTAACTACTGGAGCGCAAGCGGTGAGATCTTCGTCTTTCTCCTCCTCTGTATCAAGGAATTGTGCACCGTATTCGGGAATAAGCTCAGCCTCATATCCGTACTCTTCAGCGATCATGCTGATTGTTTCAAAATCGAGCCTGTGGTTTATGGTGACGACCAGTCCCAGCTCCAGGAGCTTGGCAATGATCTCTGTGGGCTCCACATCGAGAAGAGAACCCACTTCAGACACAGATACGAACTCACTCACTCTCAGTTTGTTCTCTTCAACAATTCCCGCATCCGGCACCCTTTCAGACTTATACCTCTTCTTCTTCGTCCGAGTGGACTTCTCCATCTGGATGAGAGTTTCCCTTACCTTCTGTCGGATCTTCTTCTGATCTATCTTTCGCTTCTTCGGACGCGTTCTCTTACCTTTCTTTCTGGGTCTTTCCAGTCTCACGGTCGAGGTACGAGGCTTGGCCATTTGCTCACGCTCTCTGACCCGCTTCATATCCGTTTCTTTGGCGGCAGCCTTTTCTTCCGCGAACCTCTTTTTGACCGCCTCAATCATCTCCTCTGTGATTACGCTCATGTGACTTTTTACCGTGAATCCAAGCGAGCGAATCACCTTCAGGAGCGCCTCACTGGAAAGGTCAAAATCCCTTGCTGCCTGATATATTCTCTGGTTAGCCAATACCGACCACTCCTACTCTCCACTCTCGACTGGCTTCTCTTTTTCTGACTCTACTTCGTTTCCCTCAGCGGTACTCGGCGATTCTTCCTCTTCTACCTCTTCCGTCTCTTCCGCCCCTTCTTCCTTTTGTTCCTTTTCTACCTCTTCCTCCTCTTGCTCTTCTTCTTCCTCCTCCGTCTCTTCCGCCTGTTCGACCTCTTTCGCCCTCTTTTCCTCTTCTTCCTCTTGCTTCTTTGCCTCCAGCGCTACCTTCCGCTCAGCCAACCTTGCTTCCGCTTCCTTTCTCGCCGCCTCCTCGGCCTTCCGTTTCATCTCCTCATCGATTTCCTGAGCATCCTCAAGTATTTTTGCCGCCGTCTTTTTGCCAATGCCCTTGATAGAGGTGATTTCCTTCCCACTGCTCTTTGCAATATCCGCAGCAGAGGAAAATCCAGCTAGAATCAGCCTGTCTATCATCTTCGCGGAGACCCCGCGTGTCTTAGCCAACATAGCCAGAGACTCCTTATCCCGATCGAGCTGTTCTCTATACTGGCTCTCACTCAGAATGTCTATTTTGAGGCCGGTCAGCTTTGCAGCCAGTCTCGCATTCTGTCCGCCTCTTCCAATCGCCAGTGAATACTGATCATCAACTATGACGACCCTCGCACTACCTCCCCTCTCACTCAACACACATTTCAGCACCTTTGCAGGTGAAAGGGATCTGCCAACGAAGAGTGACATTTCACTACTCCACTGGACAACATCTATCTTTTCGCCGTTCAACTCTCTCACCACAGCCTGCACACGCGAGCCCTTGACACCCACGCAAGCACCAACCGGGTCAATCTTGTCATCCTTGGAGTAGACTGCTATCTTGCTTCTATCTCCAGATTCTCTGGCCACCGATTTGATCTGAACCACACCTTCATACACTTCAGGGACTTCAAAGTGAAATAGCTTCTTCAGGAAATCCGGATGAGTTCGCGAGAGTATCACCTGGGGCCCTTTACTCGTGCGCCTAACATCAAGGATGTACGCCCTTATTGTCTGTCCCTGTCTTATCCTTTCTGTATAGATCTGTTCTCTTAAAGGCATGATTGCCTCTGTCCTGCCCAGGTTGACTATCACACCCCTCTTGTCCACCTGTTGTACAGTGCCTGTTACAATCTCTCCAATTCTCTCACTGAAACCGACAAAGACTTTTTCCCTTTCAGCCTCCCTCACACGCTGGAACATAATCTGCTTGGCAACCATTATGGCACTTCTTCCAAACTCCTCCAGTGGAATGTCCTCGACCAGCTCACCCCCCATTTCTCCATCGTAACCAAGTGACTTTGCCTTCGCCAGATCCAGTTCCAGATCTTCGTCTTCGACCTCTTCGACCACCCTCCTGGTCCGCTTTACTGTTATCTCACCGGTGGATTCATCCACATTTACCTCAAGATTCTCCGCCTTTCCATACTTCTTCCTCACACCAGCCAGTATGCTCTCCTTTAAGGTCTCAACAACAAACTCCCTATCCAGACCCCGCAGAGATATTATCTGGGAAAGCGCATCCGTCACATCGAAACCAGCCAATTCCTCCTCCTCACTAATTGCAGCAAAACAACAAGTGCATGTCCCTTATATTGCCGCGTTTGATCTCATCGATGTCCCCCGCTTCTTTCTTCAATCTCAAAGATTCGGAAGTCACCTGCGCAATCGTCCCTGTCCTCGTGCTCCCGTCCTTGAGGTAGAGCTTGACCAGTCTGCCCGGGAATCTTTCGAGTTCGCCTTCTTTCCTCAAGGACCTCTTCGACCCTGGCGAGCTCACCTCCAGCTCATAGTTCCCCTCAACAAGATTGGTCTGGTCAAGCCTGTCTCTAACCTTCTTGATCGCCTCTGTTATCTCGCTCAGGGTCACACCCCCAGCTTTATCAACGTAAACCCTTATGAGAGTTGAGCTAGACACCTTCTTCAACTCCAGGTCAACAAGCTCGCAACCGACCTCTTCCAAGTCGGACTTGATAAGTAACCACAAGCCCGAAATAGGATTCACCATCTATCAAACCCTAACTTAATAATCTAACACAAATCTCGTCATCCTGCAACAAAAAAGGCCAATTCCCTTAACTATATCTGCTTACGTCGAATCCTTGCCAGAGGAGGCAAAAAACTTCTCAATCTTTTCGCCTATCCTTTCCGCCGAATCTTCGACTGGAAACTCTGAAACTTTTCCACTCTTCCTCTCTCTGAGTTCGACGAGTCCCTTCTTAAGACTACGCTCCCCTACTGTAACCCTTAGAGGGACCCCTATAAGATCGCTATCCTTGAACTTGCTCCCAGCCCTCTCATCTCTATCATCCAGGAGGATATCGAACTCCTCGTCGAGCGCTGAGTAAATCTCCTCTGAAGTTTCTACCACCCTGGAGTCACTCATGTTCAGCGGTACTATCACGCAGTGGAACGGTGCCAAAGGAGGAGGCCAGACAATTCCGTCTTTATCAGCGCCTTGCTCTATGGCTGCCACTAAAATCCTCTCCAGCCCTATTCCATAAGACCCCATCACTATTGGCAGCGCCTTTCCGTCCTTATCCAGATATATTGCCTCCATCTTCTGAGAGTATCTCCTTCCCAGTTTGAAGATATGACCCAGCTCAATCGCCCTCGATATCCTTATCTCACCTCCACAACGATCACACGCATCACCCTCTTTGACCTGTCTGAAGTCACAAAACTCATCCACCTGGAAATCCCTCCCTGGATGGATGCCAACGTAATGGTAGTCGTTCTTGTTGGCACCAGTCACCAAGCCGACTTCGCCTTCAAGAGCACGGTCAGCAAAGACCTTCACGCCTTTCACGTTTACTGGCCCCACAAACCCCACATCAGCACCGGTCACCCTCTTGACCTCGTCACCGTGTGCTTGTCTGAAAGGCTTCTTGAAGAAAGATTCCATCTTCGACTCATTCGCCTCCTGGTCACCTCTGGTGAGGATGAACACAGGCTCATCACCTACGATGAACAAGAGGCTCTTCATCAAAGTGGCGGGGTCCACACTGAGAAACTGAGACACCTCCTTGACAGTTCTCACCCCCGGTGTATGCACCATTTCAAGCTTGCGGTCCTTCAGACCCAGCTTCCGGGGTTTTGAACTGGCAACGTCAAGATTGGCGGCATACTCACACTCTGAGCATCTTGCCACCTGGTCTTCTCCTGCTTCCGATTCCAACATGAACTCCGTAGACTCAGAACCGCCCATCATCCCGCTTGAGGCACCCACGGTGAAGGTCAGCAGACCACACCGCTTGAATATTCTCGTGTAGGTTTCGAAGTGGCGCTTGTAGCTCTCATCAAGTCCCTTTTCATCCTGGTCGAGACTGTAGGAATCCTTCATTATGAACTCTCTCGATCGCAACAGCCCGGATCTCGGACGCGGTTCATCCCTGAACTTGGTCTGTATCTGATACCAAACCTGGGGAAAGTCCCTGTATGAACGAATGTACTTTCTGGCCAAATCGACAATGATCTCCTCATGGGTAGGAGCAAGGCACATGTCTCTTTCTTTCCTGTCCTTCAGCCGGAACATATCGTCCCCGTATTCCTCCCATCTACCGCTTTCCTCCCAAATGTCAGATGGGGAGAGCGCAGGCAGGAAGAACTCCTGGGCGCCCATTGAATCCATCTCATCCCTTATTATCGACTCAATCTTTCTGATGACCCTCCACCCCAGGGGGAGGAATGAGAAGATCCCCGCGGAAAGCGGCCTTATGAGACCAGCCTTTATGCACAGTTTGTGGCTGACTGACTCAGCATCAGAAGGATCTTCCTTCGTTGTCGGTATAAACACTTGACTCCAGCGCATCTATCTTCTTCCTCCAAGCAACCTGATTTTCCTTCTCTATCACAAATAGGCAAGATAATCAACCCTTTTCCCTGAACACGACGAAAAACACCTTAAGCAATTACGAACTGCAAGGTGCGAAGAGCGAAGCACAAAACGCAAAAGATCATCTCTGACCCACTTGGTACTTGGCAATTCGTACTTTGTACTTTGTTTTCAAGTTATCGTATCAGTACTGCACCGGGGACCCCGTGGAACGGGGCAGGCCCTTCGACTCAGCCCTTCGATGACTCTCAGCACTTCGCTCAGGATACACGTGGACTTTTGCAGACTGCAAACTCCGAACCATAGACTACGAATTGTCCGAGGGTGGGGTTTTGAATTTCGGGCTCTTCCCCAGTTTGGTTGGTGGTAATAGTTGGCAATGGGGTCTTAAGTCCTTCTTTGCCATTGGAATTGGCCCACCGCACTCACTTCTGTATTTGTACTGATGCTGTGTCTGACACTCTGCGCCGTTTTCCTGCAGATGGCCGGTAACCTAGCGCGCCGCAAGCGGCGCTACTCCTTAGATTTAGAAGTAGCAGAGCTTGCTCTGCGCCACAAGCAATCGTTCTCCGGACCCTCCCCAGTTCCTCACTGTCACCAACTTTTTTGGAGAACAGCCGAATTTCGCAATTTCGCGGGCAAGGACGGGATGTCCACGGGGGACAAGGTCTTACATCTTATGTCTGGAGCTCAGTCGGTTTACAGCGCGGGCGGCTTCTTCTCTTGCCCAGTGGTCTGCCGCTTCAGCTTCTTCCAGAGTGGGATCGGACTTGGAAGTGTGGTTAGACAGAACCTCTTGCAGTACCTGAGGTATCTGCGTAAAACCTATCTCGCCTTTCAGGAAGGCGGCAACCGCGATCTCATCAGATGCACTGAGAACAGCCGGCATGGTTCCGCCCTTACGGATAGCATCGTAAGCAAGGTCCAGACACGGGAACCTGCTGAAGTCAGGTCTGAAGAACTCGAGCTTTGCCACTTCAGCCAGATCAAGTTTATTCGTCAGCGACTCCATCCTCCGTGGGTAGGTGATGGCGTACTGAATGGGCAGCTTCATATCAGGAGTCGAGAGTTGTGCAATACACGAGCCGTCCACAAACTCGACTATTGAATGGACTATAGACTGGGGATGAATCACCACCTCGATCTTTGAGGGATCGATGTTGAAGAGCCATCTCGCTTCTATCACTTCCAGACCCTTGTTCATCAGTGTTGCAGAATCAACGGTAACCTTCTCTCCCATCTCCCACGTGGGATGGGCAAGGGCCTCTTTCGGAGTTATCGAGTCAAGCGAGGCCGCATTCAAGAAGGGGCCGCCTGAAGCGGTCAGTATTATCCTTGACACCTCATCCCCGGGAGATTTCCCCATTGCCTGGTGTATGGCGCTGTGTTCGGAATCTATGGCAATGATTTCAGCGCCGCTTCGCCTTGCTTCCGCAGTCAGAATCGACCCGTAAGAGACAAGAGGCTCTTTGTTTGCCAGGGCCACTCGCTTGCCAGCCCTCAAGGCTGCAAGAGTAGGCCTGAAGCCAACGGAACCGACCAGTCCGTTGACCACAATGTCAACATCGCTGCAGGAGGCTATCTCTGTCAACGCTTCACCGCCAGACAGGACCTCGGTCCTCCCGGGAACCCTCCGGGCAAGCTCACCCTTCAGTGATTCATCACCTATTGATACAAGGGCGGGTTTATGTTTCCCTGCCTGCTCGGACAGAAGGTCAAGCTCATCTTTGCCACTGATGGCAAACACCACGAACTCCGGGGCAAGGTTCTCCAGGACCTGAAGTGCCGACCTTCCAATGGAGCCTGTTGATCCAAGAACAGCTACTCTCTTCATCTCGCAGCGAAAAACCTCAAGTAATAGTATATCATTGGAGCTGTGAAAAGGAGCGAATCGAATCTGTCCAGAACTCCCCCATGTCCTGGTATGGTGGTCGCGGCATCTTTCATGTCTGCATCACGCTTTATGAGGGATTCTACGAGGTCGCCCACCTGGGCAAGCACTCCAACTAAGAACCCAAGCACAAAAATATCAAACCAGGAAAGAAAGTGCGCATAAACCTGCTGGTAAACGAACCCGGCTATGACGGCAAAGAAGACACCTCCAATGGCCCCCTCCCAAGACTTTTCAGGGCTTATCCTGGGAAGAAGCTTGTGCCTGCCAAACTTTATGCCGAAAAAATAGGCTGCACTGTCGCAGCTCCATGTCAGCACAAATGGGAGAAGTGCATATCCCGTGCCGGTCGAGTAGGTCTGTCCCATGGCGTACGGAAGTTCTCTCAACAGCACCAGGTGGCTCATCAGCCATCCCACGTACATGGCACCGAAAATTGTGGTCGCGATGTGGTTGATCGCCTGCTCTTCAACGCGCCTGGAAAGCTCGGTTATGGAGAGAGCAAGGAGCAGTATTGTGAATGTAAGATATGTGAAAAGGTAGCTCTGATAGAAGGCCGTCCAGCCCAGAAGAAGTGCGCAGAATGTTCCAAGCACCTTGTAGGGCTTCATCCCCCTGGCTTCGAGCATGGTGAGAAACTCGTAGGTGCCTATGCCTATCCCCAGCCCTATCAGGACCAGGTAGTAGCCTCCACCCGCCCTTGCAATAATCACAAGCACGGGCAGGAACACCAAGGCCGTGACCAGCCTGCGGAGGAGGTTTACCCTCATTCCACGCCCCCAAATCTCCTTTCTCTCTTTTGAAAATCAGCAATTGCCTTGAATAGTTCATTGCGAGTGAAATCCGGCCATAGAAGATCCGTGACCCATATCTCGCTGTAGGCTATCTGCCACAGAAGGAAGTTTGAGACTCGAAGCTCGCCACTCGTCCGGATCAGCAAATCCGGGTCCGGAACATCTGGCGCATAGAGGAATTGTCCAAAGGTGTCTTCGTTGATCTCCTCGGGAGCGAGTCTGCCGTCCAGGACCCTTTTTGCTGCCCTTGATGCTGCATCCGCTATCTCACCCCTCCCACCGTAGCTCAACGCAAGGATGAGAGTCAGCCCTTTGTTGTCACGGGTCTTGTCAACTGCCCTGGACAACTCCTTTTGCACAAAATCAGGTAGATCGTTAATCCTTCCTATCGCCATTACCCTCACGTCGTTCTCGTCAAGCTCCTTGATTTCGTTCCTCAGGAGGTTCCGGAGAATCCTCATCAGTGCCGAAACCTCAGCCTTTGGACGCCTCCAGTTTTCTCTCGAAAAGGTGTAGAGGGTGAGGTACTTGATGTCAATCTGCGAACATGCCTTCACCACATCACGCACAGATTCTATTCCAGCCTTATGGCCGAAGATTCTGGGCCTGCCCCTATCCCTGGCCCACCTCCCATTTCCGTCCATGATTATGGCAATGTGCTGGGGGAGTTCCCCGGGATCTAACCCAACTTCATGCGGATGAATCTTCTTCTCTTTGGCCATTTGATTCAGAAAGGTAGGTGAACAAGGATCAGACGGTCATTATCTCTTCTTCTTTCTTCTCGAGAATCTCGTCAACATTCTTTGAGTAGTTGTCGGTCAACTCCTGTGTTTTCTTCTGCGCCCGCCTCGCCTCATCTTCAGAGATCTCTCCGTCCTTCTCGGCGGCCTTGAGCCGTTCGTTAGCATCCCTTCTCACGTTTCGGATTGCCACCCTTCCCTCTTCAGCAAGCTTCTTGACCAACTTCACCAGCTCTTTTCTTCTTTCTTCCGTTAAAGATGGAACGTGCAACCTTATCACGTTTCCGTCACTTGAGGGTGTAAGCCCCAGATCCGATTTGAGTATCGCTTTCTCCACCTCTCCCAGAAGGCTTCTATCCCACGGGTGTACAACAATCAGTTTGGGATCCGGCACACCTACATTTGCCACCTGCTTTACAGGAACCATTGAACCATACGCACTCACCTTGATTCCATCAAGAAGTGTGGCGCTGGCTCTGCCCGTTCTTATTCCACCAAGCTCCCGGAATACCGAATCAACTGCTTTGTTCATTTTTTGTTCGCATTCTCCCAGAATCTCCTTTATCATCTCCCTCCTCCGTTGTTTCTTAACTGGAAATACGTGTCCCTATCTTGCTCCCCATGATGGCTTTGAGAAGATTGCCTTCCTTCAGAACGTCAAACACTATTATGGGAAGCGAGTTCTCCATACAGAGTGAGACTGCTGTTGCGTCCAAAACCTTAAGTCCTCTTTCTAAGAACCGAATGTAGGATAGGGTTTCGAACTTTCGGGCCTTCGCGTTTGTCTTGGGATCAGAGTCATAAACACCGTCTACTTTTGTACCTTTAAGCAGCACTTGAGCATTCATCTCAACGGCTCTGAGCGCTGCGGCTGTATCTGTGGTGAAGTACGGATTCCCCGTACCTGAAACGAAGATTACCACCTTTTCGCTATCCAGATACCTCAGAACCGTTCTTCTGGTAGCTGGCTCCGTTATCTGGCCGATATCAATTGTGCTCAGAAGAGGTGCTTTTATTCCGGCCCGTTCAAGGTAGTCCTGGAGCGCAAGTCCATTTACGACCGTCCCCAGCATACCCATGTAGTCGGCACACGCCCTATCCACACCCAGACCCTCAGACCTTGCTCCTCTCACAATGTTACCGCCGCCCACCATCAGACCGAGCCTGACTCCAGCTTTCTCCACAGACTTCACTTCAGAGGATATACGAGAAAGAAAAACGGGGTCAAGTCCCCACCTGTCACCCCCGGCCAGGACCTCCCCGCTCAATTTGAGCAGCACATTTTTGTACTTCGGCTCCGCCATCTATTCACCCAGCCTGAATCTGGCGAACCTCTTTATCGTTATGTTTTCCCCTGTTTTGGCAATCAACTCCTTGAGAAGCGTCTCCACTGTTTTGTCCGGATCTTTTACAAATGGTTGCTCAAGAAGGCAGACCTCAGCATAGTACTTCTCCATCTTGCCCTTTACTATTTTTTCTACAATGCCCTCTGGCTTTCCAGAAGAAAGCGCCTGGGTTCTGTATATTGACTCCTCTTTTTCCACCAGATCCTCTGGCATCTCTTCCCTTGATCCGACGAGCGGATTGGTGGCGGCCACCTGCATGGAGATGTCTCTAACAAATCCTTTGAACTCAGATGTTTTGGCCACGAAATCAGTCTCACAGTTCACCTCAAGAAGGACGCCGAGCCTGCTACCTGGATGGATGTATGCCTCTATGATTCCTTCTCTGGTCACCCGCCCCATTCTCTTCTCTGCCTTGGCAATCCCTTGCTTCCTGAGATGTTCAATGGCTTTGTCCACGTCTCCGTTCGTAGCTTCAAGAGCTCGCTTGCAATCCATGAATCCCACACCAGTCTTTTCCCGTAACTCCTTCACCTGTTGGGGCGTTGGACTCATTAGAGTTTCCTCTCCCGTCTATTCCTCTTTTTTGCCGCCTTCGTCTTCCTCACTGGAACTCTTAGCGATAAGTTCTTTGCCTTCCACAACAGCATTGGCCATCAGACTGGTAATGAGTTTAATGGATCTTATGGCATCGTCATTACCTGGCACAGGATAATCAATAGGATCAGGGTCTATGTTGGTATCCACAATGCTCACTATTGGGATTTTGAGCCTGCAAGCCTCGTTTACCACTATCCTCTCCTTGTGCGCATCAACCAAATAGACCATCGTGGGCAAATCCTCCATAGCTTTTATGCCTGACAGCACTTTGTCATACTTCTTGTATTCTCTCTCCAGTCGGAGAACTTCCTTCTTGGGAAGGAGGCCAAAAGCTCCATTGCCCCGCATTTTCTCTATCTGCTTCATCCGATCGACAGTCTTTCTAATGGTTCTGAAGTTCGTCAGCATTCCTCCCAGCCATCTTTCAGAAACGTAGAAGGCACCACACCTCTCACCCTCTTCCTTTACAGAATCTTTGGCCTGCCTTTTCGTTCCCACAAACAGGATCGTTCCACCTCCAGCTATGTTATCACGAATGGCGGTATATGCCTCCTTCAGTTTCACAAGTGTCTTCTGGAGATTGATTATGTATATCCCATTCCTCTCCGCGAATATGAACCTTTTCATCTTGGGATTCCACCTGCGAGTCTTGTGTCCGAAATGAACGCCCGCCTCCAGAAGCTCCTTCATTGAAACAAGAGCCAAACTTCACCTCCCTTCGAAAATAGTATATTGAGCGGCCTCTCCAGAAGAAGTATCACCTCTTCGAGAACTGATACCTCTTCCGCCTTTTGGCCAGACCATACTTCTCCCTCTCTTTACGTCTCGGATCTCTAGTAACCAGCCCTGCCGCTTTCAGATTACTCCTCAGCGTTTCGTCAAACGCAATCAGAGCCTTGGCAATACCGAGCTGCACAGCGCCGGCCTGTCCACTTACCCCACCTCCCGTAGCGTCAGCCTTCACGTCGAATTTGTCAAGGTTCTCTGTCAGCCTCAGAGGCCGCTCCACAAGAGCAACCAGACTGTCTCTGCCGAAGTAGTCTTTAAGACTCCTGCCATTGACAGTGTTCTTCCCTTTTCCCAGAACTAACCTGACGCGTGCCACGGATTCTTTTCTTCGTCCGAGTGAGTCGTAGTATAACTCTGCCATTTCACCTCCAATATCAGAACTCGACCTGGCCCGGCAAAAAGGTTGAACCAGGAGAGTCCTTACAATATGAGCTCCACCGGCTTCTGAGCCTCGTGAGGATGCTCGCTGCCCCCGTAAACCTTGAGCCTCTTCATCATCCTGGCCCTCAGCTTGTTGTCGGGCAACATCCCTTTGACCGCATGCCTTATCACCCTGTCAGGGTGTCTTTCTATCATTCGCTCAAAGGACTCTGCCTTCAGACTTCCTATGTAGCCTGAGTGCCTGTAGTACATCTTCTCCTTGCGCTTCTTCCCGGAAACATACACCTGACTTGCATTTATGCAGACGACAAAGTCTCCGTTGTCCACATGGGGAGTATAGTCTTTCTTGTCCTTGCCGTGCAGTTTCCGAGCAATCTTGGTTGCAAGCCTTCCCAGAACTCGGCCCTTGGCATCCACTATGAACCAGGTTCTTTTCACATCCTCTTTTCTCAAACTCTTAGTGGTCATACTCTGGTCCGTTGTTGTTGATAGGTTGCGCAAGCAAACAGACAGCTTACCAGATTGGCCTTTTCCTGTCAACCCCGAAACGATGCTTGTCTCATGCTCCAGGCTATGCGAGAAAACACACAAACTCCAGCGTAGGGCGTACAGCGATTTTCAGGATTCTCGGCAGTATTTCTCTACTATTCTCCCGATAATGTCTCTTGTAGAGCGGCCTTCCAGGAGGTCGATTGTGACCACCTTACCACCAACCTTCTCCACAGTGTCCCTGCCTACAACCTCGTCTATCTTCCAGTCTCCGCCCTTGGCAAGCACGTCGGGGACAAGCAGTTCTATCAGTTCAGATGGTGTCTCGTCATCAAAGCTTGTCACATAGTCAACGCACTTTAGAGAAGCAAGCACAGCCATTCTGTCTTCAAGAGGAACGATCGGCCTCTCGTCGCCTTTTATTTTCTTGGTCGACGAGTCTGTGTTCACGCCGACAATCAACATGTCCCCGAGTTCTCCCGCAGCTCTTAGATACTCCACGTGGCCGCGGTGGAGGATGTCGAAACATCCGTTGGTAAAGACGACTCTTTTGCCATCCTCTTTCGCCTTTTGCCTGACTTTTACAATCTCTTCCTGTGAAACCACCTGACCCACAATCTCCCCTCAGGCCAACATGGATGTTTGGCCGTCAACTGCCTTCTATGGCATCACCAGAGTCCTTGCCACATTCAAGCAGTTCCTGCCGGGTCACGACCGCAGTACCAAACTTGGAAACCTCAACGCTCGCCGCGCAGTTGGCAATCACTGCTCCCTCCCTCAAGGATGCACCTGCGGCCACGGCAA
This sequence comes from candidate division TA06 bacterium, assembly GCA_004376575.1. Lineage (NCBI taxonomy): Bacteria > candidate division TA06 bacterium. Next base: position 31,374 of record SOJN01000075.1, read on the forward strand.
GGGTCATGACCGCGATGACCGTGTCGCCGGCTCCCGATGGGTCGTATATCTCTTTGAGTAAAGCGGGCACAGACCAGAACCCCACATCATCAAGGAGCACCATCCCCTCAGACCCTCTGGTCATCAGAATAGGGGAGCCGTCCAGCCTCGACATCAGTTCTCTACAGCACTCCTCAAGCTGGGTCACTCCCTTGATTCTCAATCCCAGGACAGCCTCTGCCTCCCTCTGGTTGGGCTTGAAAAGACTGACTCCCTTGTAGTCGAAGAAGTGTTTCCTTTTGGGGTCAGCTGTGCAGAATTTCCCGGCATCTTTAGCAATCTGTACAACCTCTTCTGCCAGACCTCCGCCAAATATTCCCTTATCGTAATCTTCCAGAACAACACCGTCCACTCCGTCAATGTTCTTCCTGACCTCACTCAGAAGTCTACACCTCGCTTCCTCAGCTAAAGGTTCAGTGTTCTCCCTATCAACTCTCACCACCTGCTGTGAATGGGCTATCACCCTTGACTTCTGTGTTGTATGTCTGTCGTTCGTCTTGACAATGGACGAACTGTTCAAACCCAGACCTGCTACCAAATCCAGAAGCTTCCTTCCAGAGAGGTCATCCCCCACAACTCCAACCAGCACGGGTTTTCCTCCCAGAGATGCAATGTTACCTGCCACATTAGCCGCTCCACCCGGGCGAATCGATTCGGATGTTATCTCTACAATGGGAACCGGAGCTTCCGGTGATATCCTTGAAACTCTTCCCCAGAGATACTCATCAAGCATCAAATCACCTATGACGAGTATCTTCTTGTCTACAAAACCAGAGACGAGTTCAGCGAACCTTTTCTTTTCCACTTTTCAGTTCCTTCTCGTGAAGCGTCAAGAAGAGCTCCCTTGTCCTCTCAAAATACTTGATCGCGTTATCAGTCCGATAATCTGGATACGACCATCTCACCGGAATGAAAGAACCATGCTCAAATATTAGCGTAACCTCTGCAAATATTCCACCCCAAAGATATATTCTATGAGAGAAGTTCTTCGTCGAGGCGAGCACAAGTTTTGAACCTGACACAAAGCCAGGATCAAGATTTACTCTCCGTCTCCCATCGGCGTCGGCCAGATCCCTTTCCATCCCAATCGCCTTCAGTTTTGCCCTCACTATCTCGGGCTGCGAAAATGTCCCCTCAAAACTGACCCACTCCCTTAAAAGGTCTTTCCCCATCTCAGGTTCGTAGTAGTCTGTAAAATCGAAGTTGATCAGTTCACTCCTGGTATCAATCTTCCCGAATGCGTCCTCCAGCAACCTTTGAGCCGAAGAGAGAGCTGCCTCTTTTCCAATGAGGCCACATATGAGCTTGGCTTCGGGAGATATCTCCTCCAGCACAGTTCTCTTCTGTCCCTTCATCGCCAAAGGTAGCCAAGGTAAATTCTGATAAGTTGAGCTCCCCAGAAAAGGCTGATTATTGAGCCTACTGCTATGAAGGAACCGAAAGGAATCTCGGAGCCACCCTTTTTTCCCCTTAGAGCCATGATCGCCGCGCCCACGACCGCACCAAGGACGACTGAGAGAAAAAGACTCACCAGCAAGAGCTTCCAGCCGAGAAAGATGCCCACCACTGCTGCCATTTTGATGTCACCGTCCCCCATCGCCTCCTTCTTGAAGATGAGCCGGCCAAGCCAGCCCACAAAAAACAGCACGCAAAATCCAAGGACCATCCCCAAAAGGCCGCTGACGATCTCCCCCGTTAATGCTGTGAAGATGAGTCCCAGAACGAGTGAAGGATAGATCACCCTGTCCGGGATGATCCGTTTGTCTATGTCAGTAAAGAAGATGACCAGCAGGGCAAGGCAAAAGTACCCGTATCCAAAGAATTCAATAGTCGGGCCGAATTTCATATAGACCAGCACAAGCATAAGAGCAGACGCGACCTCGACCACAGGGTATCGGAAGCTTATCCTCTGTCCGCAGTTACGGCATCTACCCTTGAGGAGGAGATAGCTCAACACAGGAATGTTGTCGCGTGACCTGATCGGCTCCCCACACTTTGGACAATGTGATCCCGGTCTCACTATCGATTTGCCTGAAGGAAGCCTGTGTATGCAGACGTTGAGAAAGGAACCTATGGCGAGTCCAAAGACAACAATGGCCGCGTACGATATGACCTGCAATTACTCCTCTTTCCTTAAGGGACCTGAGGCAGGTTCAATCCTTCTCCGCCTCCAGTTGAATACGAAAGTGTCGCCGTCCGGAGCTACGGGCAGTTTCCGGACCAGGCCGGCCTCCACCAGCTCTGAAAGCGCATAAGGATAGCGGCCGAACCTTTTTCTGTATTCATTGACCTTCTCATCCAGTATCTCCGAGACGAGTCTCTTCCAGTATCTGAGAGCAGTTACCTTCTCAACTTCGTTTTCTGAGCGGGTATAGATCTCGCCCCACAGATTTATCGCGGTTATCCTATCCCCACCCCTTTGGTATGAGAATGAGGCGAACCTGGCTGCCATCTCAGGCGCTCCATCCTTTGTGGAAGCCATCTCAAAATACTTCCCCGCCTTGAAAAAGTCTCTTAGGAAAACGTAGTAGATAAATCCCTTGGTGAAAGGTATTCTCCAGTTGTGAGGGTTGTTGCGCATCCCCTTATCAAGTAGCAAAAGGGCCCTCTCCGGCTCCTTTGCGTCGTCTGCAAGAAGTAAAGAACCGAACGTATAGGCGTCTGTGAACCTGGGATTCAGGGTTGTCAGGATGTCAAATATGTGACCCAGATATTCAAACTTCAGGTCTGTCAATCGGTGTTGGCCATAGTACTGTATCGCTCTCAGCCAGACAAGGTCTGCGGCCAGGTTGTCGTAGCCGACAGTTGCTACCCGCATAAACTTCCCTGATGGGAAATACATCAATTCTCTGACAATTGCCTCTCTGGGTTTTCTTATCCTGTCAATTCTCGTCTGAATGAAGAAGACGCCGCTGCCTGCGGCGCAAATGAGTAACCCTATGAGTAGACCATGGACAATTCTGGTGATACGTCTCAAAAATCTCTCCTCTGAAAGATGACCATGGATACGCTCAGGGCAACTATCGTGTAGATGAGTCCGTAGGTTATCGCATACACAATTTGAGACCACGGGACCGGCACATTATGAACAACCTCACCCCTTATGTTGAAGTTCGAAAGATTGGGAAGAACATAGTAGGCAAAGTTTGTAACCAGCTTGACCACAGCAGATTCTGAAATCTCTCCCAGTGCGCGAAGGTCCCTGGTAACGTGGCCAAGAAAGAAAACCGCAAACGCAAAGACTCCGCTGCCCACGGGCGTGGCAAAGGTGCTGAACAGTATGGCGATTGCAGTTATGACAGCCAGCTCAAAGAAGGTGAGCAGCACCGCTTTCCAGAGGTGTACGTGCAGGCTCCCTTCAGTTACTAGCACATAAAGGGTGAAGGCAAAACTCATGATGAGCACTACCAGAAACAGCACACACAACAGCCCGAGGTACTTGCCCAGCAGAAACTGCCATCTCTCAATCGGTTTTGGGACTATCAAGTAGGCAGTCTTTTTCTCTATCTCCTCATACACAAGCCTCGTCCCGGTCAGGATTGCGATAAGAGTCCCGAAGATTGAGATGGCAGCAAGGCCAAGGTCTTTCGATATCCTGGGCGCCTCCCCCAGGCTCAAGGGCCCGATTATTATCCCGCTGGCCATGGTGAGTACGCCAAAAAAAAGGAGGACATAGAGGACCTTGTCTCTTATCGCCTGCCTGAACGTGTTCTTAACGACTGCAGCTATTCTCAAGTGCCTTCCCCCAATAAGCTCCAATCTCTTTCATGAAATGCTCTTCCAATGTTTTCTTTCTCGGAACGAGGGAAACCACCCGACCACCTGCGGCCAGTATCTCGCCTTGAATCTTACTGGCAACTTCTGGATGACTCACCTCTATCATCACTCTATCTCCGCTCACGATAACCCTCTCCCCCTTGGCCCCCAGTTTCTCCAGATGGGAACCGTCCAGCCCTTCGACAGTGATCTCAATAGATTCGACCTCTTCTTTCAGCAGTTCATCCAGTCTGCCCACGCTCATTAACCTCCCGTTGATCAGTATCCCCACTCTGTCGCATATCATCTCCACATCAGGGAGAATGTGGCTGGAGAAGAAGACAGTCTTCCCTTCCTTTTTCATCTTCAGTATTATGTCTCTCACATCCCTCCTTCCGATGGGGTCAAGTCCGGCGAGGGGCTCATCGAGTATCACCAGCTCAGGGTCATTAATTAGAGCCTGGGCCAGGCCTATCCGCTGCAGCATCCCCCTTGAGTAAGAACTTATTCTCATCCTACCAGCATCCCTGAGGTCAACCATGTCCAGGAGCTGCTCAACCTTTACCCTTCTTTTGTCTGTCCGCATCCCGAATATCTGGGCGCAAAAATCGAGAAGCTCCACGCCAGTCAGATACGGATAGAAATACGGCTGCTCGGGAAGAAAACCCATCTTCATCCTCAAGGATGCATTTCCCAGTTTTTCTCCAAAAAGAAGGGCTTCTCCGGAAGTAGGACTGAGAAGGCCGGTCAGCATTTTGATGGTTGTCGTTTTTCCAGCAGCGTTGGGACCCAAGAATCCAAATATCTCCCCCTCAACCACCGCAACGGAAAGCCCATCAACTGCCTTCACCTTCTTCTGCGCGATTGGACTTTTGTATATCTTTGTCAAGAGACGAGTTTCCAGTACTGGTTTCATTCTCTCCTCCAAACGCCCAAGCCCATAGTATATATAGACTTTCAGCCCCTGTCAATGGAAAAATGGCAGGCCCGGAGCCTGCCATTTTTTCCACAAGGCAACTCAAAATCACTGTCCTGCTGTCAGAACCAGCACGAGAAGAGCGTCCTTTCCAAAACCTCTGATGCTGTATTCCTCTGCCCAAGTAGATGCGCCAGTAGGGAAGCACTCATAGTAACTACATCCCGAAATCGTTCCAAGCGCGTTGCTCTCCCATGAATTAGTCGTAAGAAGGAACGGATTCTTGAACCCAAGCGGCAAGAGAACGTCGCTTCCCGACGGGCTTACACCATTTGCCGCACCAGCAATCGATTTCACTGCGGTAGAGACCGTGGGATACCCGAGGGCAACCAACACTTCGCTTACCGTCGTTGCGCAGGTTCTGGGATATGCTCCCTCAGACATGGTCGAGAAGTCCTCGGCAGCAAGCTGGAGTGTGTGCATGTTCGACTTGAGCGAGGCTTCCTTTGCCCTGCTCCTCATCGACATGAAGTTCGGGATAGCAATGGCAGCCAGAATTCCTATGATCACCACCACAATCATCAGCTCGATCAATGTGAATCCTTTCTCTCTCATTTGTGCCCCTTGCTGCCAACCTTCACAGGTTCCATTCTCTGATCCAGAACGCCCAAGTCTATAGTATATATAGACTTTCAGTCACCTAAATGAAGAAATGGCAGGCCCCAGGCCTGCCATTTCTTCCACAAGGCAACTCGAAATTACTGTCCTGCCGTTAGTATCAGTACGAGAAGAGCGTCCTTACCATAACCTCTGATGCTGTATGCTATTTCCGCAACACCAGTGCCAGGAAGTGACTCGTAGTAAGTACATCCTGCAATGGCTCCAGGCGCATTGCTCTCCCAGGCATTCACCGTAGGAAGGAACGGATTCTTGAACGCAAGCGGCAAGAGCGGATTGTTGGCTGATTGGGGGGCTAGCCCGGCTACTGCACCAGCAATCGATTTCACTGCGGTAAGGACCGTGGGATACCCGAGGGCAACCAACACTTCGCTTACCGTCGTTGCGCAGGTTCTGGGATATGCTCCCTCAGACATGGTCGAGAAGTCCTCGGCAGCAAGCTGGAGTGTGTGCATGTTCGACTTGAGCGAGGCTTCCTTTGCCCTGCTCCTCATCGACATGAAGTTCGGGATAGCAATGGCAGCCAGAATTCCTATGATCACCACCACAATCATCAGCTCGATCAACGTGAATCCTTTCTCTTTCATTCGTTTCACCCCCTTTCTACGTCAAGTTTGAAAATCCCTAGATACCTTATCTTAGCAGTTCTTCAATAGTTTCTATAGCATGGTCGCAAGAAGCGTGCCAATTCTGCCGGACCTGCAGAGCCAGGCCAGTATCATATTAAGAGACAGAGACTTAGGCCATCTGACCCGCCGTCTCATCAACTCCCTGCAACGGTCCATTTCTCGCAGGCTTTGCATAGTGCAAGGGTCGTGTTGCAAAACGCAAAGAGTAATAGAACGATACTGTTGTCCATGTTCGCCTATTTTTGAAAGAACCAGTAGTGAAAAGAGTTATAACTTCCTATTATTTCAATAGTTGTCTTCTCTGAGAAGACAAACTGAGAAGGGACTTCTAGCACGGTTTCGCACCACGTGTCATTCCCGAGTGTCTTTATCCCAGCCCCCTCCAGCTTCAGGCCACTGACATATACATCAACGGGAGTAAATGGGGGCGCGTTAGAAGTAATATATCCGTCAGGAAGAACAGGCGAGTATCTGAAAGTCTTGAATCCTGAAACTGACCTTGTAACGATCCTCAGAGTCTTTCCTGGCAATGTGGATATAGTGAATCTTTCGCCCCCAAGGATAAGCCGCCCACCGTCTGCAATCTTTTTCTCGTCGCCATAGGTGGCAGAGTGTAAGCCTACATCCAGTCTCGCCCCGGACTCCCTGGACAGAATCGAATATCTGCACCTTTGTTCATCTTCAAGGTAGCCAATATCAAGAGAATCGACAGCTATCCAGCCTTCATGATCAGAAACGGGCAACCTCCCAGCATCGACAGAACTGTAGTCCACAGCAAATATGGTCTGCCCCATTCCATAGATAGGTACAGGTTCGTAAACCTTATCACCAAACAGTTCATACAAGGATTCAATCCCCTCTGACTTTTCGGCGAAAGTGGACACGATGGCAATGTGTGAGGGCCTCTCGCCTTTTGTCATGTGTGAGACCTCTTCTGCGACAGCGCCCCATCCCATTCTCCATCTACCGTAGAATCTGGCTGTGGTCAAGCCCAGGAGGTCAACTGTTTTCTTCCCCCCGTAGTATTTCAGAGCTCCAGCATCTACAAGTCCCAGCACGTCACCTTTCTTGAGCTTAGACCTCACCCACTCTGCCGGTTCCACGGTGGCGACCCGGACGAGCCGGGATTCAAATGCATACTGGACAAAGGAATACACAAGTCCAACGACCGATAGAACCACGAAGAAGGCGAGAAGACCATCCCTAAAAGAACGCTCGCCCAGCTTCTCGCCGAGAGCCGACGAGAGGACAAAAACCCCTGCGACCATACATAAGATAAAGATCGGATAAAAAGGTATTAGATATCTGTGATGTTGAAATCCACTTGCAGATGTGAATGCGACGAATCCCACCCCGATGGTGAAAACGGCAAGCAGAACTGTGAATCCAGAAATCTGCCGGCTGCGCAATTCTCTGGCAGCACCAGCAAAGGAACCGAAGAGAAAAAAGAATAGAGCAAACGGCGCAAAGTAGGAGATTGGAGAGTGCCCGGCGAATCCGATGGTGGCAATGGACGGGTAGCCTGCTCCGAATATTCCCCTTATGGTATCAAGCACATAGCTTGTCCCAGCATAGATAAGGCTGAAGATGTGAGGGTCTATCCACAGGCTCTTTGAGGATCCAGAACTGGGAGAGAAATGACCTCCGACCGCCTTGTTCATGACCAGGTAGGCAATTGAAATCGAGAACGGAAGGAGAACCCAGGCCCAGCCTTTCTGAAGACCCTTCAAGCCTTCCTTCAGTCCTCTCAGGTGGCCTGCAAGCAGAAGAAGGAGCGCGAGGGAGCACCCCAACACCACTCCCTCAGGCCTGCTTATGGTCAGCAGGGCACATACCACCATCGTCCTCTTGTAAGTCTTTCCTTCCATATCCCTCAGGAAGGAGAGGACCGAGAAGAGCAGGAGAGTGGTAAAAAGCGGAATCTCAAGGCCTGAAAGATAACCCCAGACAATCTGTCCGTTTACCAAAAACAGGACGGCAGCAGGGAGTCCAGCTCCTGCTCCCACAAGCGCCTCAACGATTCTGTACATGAGCCAGGCTGAAATCAAAAGCCCAGCGACTCCTATTAGAAAGGCCAGAAGGAATAGAAGCGGCCCACGGAAACCTATCAAGTAGCCAAACGAAAGGGTGATCCAGTAAAGAAAGCTGGTCATGCCAGTGGTAGGCGCATCACCGGTATTATACTGAAATGGGTGGCCTGACACCAGTTGTCTGGCATATTGAAAGTATATGTAGGAGTCATCAGTGGGAAACGTGGGATGGCCGTCCGTAAACCAGTTTGAGCCCCCGATGAAGACCGCGGAGACGAGCAGACTCAAGAGAAGAAAAACAAAACCAGATCTCTTATAGAAAGGTCCCACAAGTCTTCCTAACGAGTGCTAAAGGGGTTTAGTGTCCAGAGTGAAGAACTAGTGCCAGGGGTCTGCCTTTACCATAACCGCAGATCGAGTAGCCAATCGCGACCTCGCCATCACCTTTCACGCCGGACTCGTCGTATCCTGTGTAGTAGCTGCATCCTGCGGGAGGTGTTGCAGGCGGACCCTGAATGTTGTCCACTGCGTTACCACCTTTTCTAAAAGGATTTTTGAAGCCGTGGTGAGGATAAAGTAGAGCATATGGAGTGAATGGCGGAGCCCTCCTTCCGTCAGCAAGGGACCGTCTGAAGGGCACCTTACTTTCCCAGCCCGCAGGTACGGAAAAGCCTAGAGTTGAGAGGATGTCTCCTACTCTTGTATCAATGGACCCCGGATAAAACCCTTCTGAGAGGGCGGCAAAGTCTTCCACGCTTATCTGAATCGTGTGCATGTTCGCCCGAAGCGCAGCCTCATAGGCTCTGTATCTCGAACTCATGAAATTGGGGACTGCTATGGCGGCCACCAGACCGATGATGGCCACAACCATCATCAGTTCAATAAGTGTAAAACCACTACCCCTCCGCATCTGGGCCCCTTCGAAGGTTCTACCGAGCCTGTTAGCCTGTTTAGGCCTAGTAGTGGCAAGTTTTGTGCCACAACGGCACCGGGTTCGTCTTTCGTAAGCTAAAGCTAAGGAAATCAGAGTCTTAGCGGAGAAGAACCGCACGAAGAGAACTCGAGGTGAACACGTTTTGAATGGTCTGACTGTCGCAAAACGCGGACAGTGAAACGAGCACGTTACAGCCAGAGCACCGTTCTGTTTCGCTTTCGAGGGGACGCTCCACTGAGAGAGGCGCTGTATTCAAATAGAGTCAGTAGGTTGAGGGCTCCGCACCAGAAGCGGAGCCGACAATTTCAGACCACAAGAGCCTTTACAACTTGACCACGTTAACAGCCTGCAGTCCCTTTTCGCCCTCAACTACTTCGAATTCAACTTCCTCGCCTTCGGCTAGGGTCTTGAATCCTTCTCCCTTAATGGCCGAAAAATGGACGAATACATCCTGGCCGTCCTCCTGAGCGATAAAGCCGTAGCCCTTGCTCTCGTTGAACCACTTAACCTTACCTTTCGCCATGCAACCATACCTCCCTACTCAACAGGTTTGCCGCGAGTCACTCAAATGGATAGTAGCGACTTGGGCGGCATTGTCAATCCGAATTTCATCTCAGAAGCTGTAAGACCCTGAGATTCGTGTTGTTCCTCCTAACTCATCGTGGTCTAGATGGGCGTAGTCAAAGCTGAACCCTTTGTAAGCCAGGCCAGCTCCGAAGGTGAGATGGCCAGCATCTATGCCGATTCTGCCTGACACCGTCTTTCTGTAAACATACTCAGCGCCAAAGTGCGACTCTCCACTCACAAGATCGTATGCAAACTGAGAAGCAACCTTTCTTCTGTTCTCGAATTTGATGTCCACATCTGCGGCCAGAGCGAATTTTCCTTTGGGAAAAGTGACAGGTGTATTGAGGGCAAAACCCAGGCTGGTTGTGGGCATAACGTATTCCCAGGTCCCTGTGTCCCAGCTTAGAACCGTTGTAGTAATATCCCGTACGCTCAGGCCGAGAGAGACCTTCGAGTGGGGATTATAAATGGCACCTAGGTCCACACCAGCACCCAGCCCGCTCGCTGTGTACAAGTCGGCCTGAACGATCTTGAAGCTGCCTCCAAGCCTCAACTGTTCCCCTACCGCTCTGGAATAGTTGAGATAACCTACGTGGTAAGAGACGCTGACCCGTTTGTCAACTTCCGGTATGTTTTGTGGACCGGGCAGTTCGTCGGGGTCAGGCACCACGGTAAGAGCAATGTCATCAACTGCCAGCCTCAGAAGGGCAAAACCGATAGCGCTTCTTGCCCCCAGAAAATCCTTGAGAGGATGGACATAGGAGCCCCCGTCGCAACTGACAATCCCCCCGAATCTTTCAGAATGCTGCAGGAAGACCTGGCGGGTATCCATCTGCGAAGTGCCTGCTGGATTCCAATAAGGGGCGGTTGCATCGTCGCTTAAGGCGACAAATGCACTTCCCATGGCCAGAGACCTCGCTCCAACGCCCAGGCTCAAGAACTCACCAGCATATTTCTCTGCTTGGGAACTCCCGCTCAGAACTAAGAGGAGGGAAACTATCCAGATTTTTCTCATTTCATACTTTTAACTACCACAAGCATTATACCCTATTCCCCATATCCTGTCAAGGGAAGTTGAATTCCGGAACCACAGATTTCACAGATTATCACAAGATTCCCCATTCATGGTTTTGTTAATAGTTCATCGATTTTTCTGTGTCAATCTCGTGGAATCTTGTGGTTAGCGGTTCTGTTTCCGATTTTCGATTTTCGATTTTCTATTTTCGGGTTCTACTTGGTGATTTCATAGTTCGGGGCTTCTTTCGTAATGGTAACATCATGCGGGTGGGATTCTCTAAGCCCCGCGCCCGTCACTCTCACGAAACGCGCCCTTCTCCTCAGCTCTCCCAGATCCTTCGCTCCGCAGTAGCCCATTCCAGAGCGGATGCCCCCTACCAGTTGATAGACCGTGTCTGATACGGGCCCCCTATAAGGGACTCTCCCTTCAACCCCCTCGGGAACAAGTTTCTTCGCACCCATCTGGAAGTATCTGTCCTTGCTTCCTGACTTCATCGCATCTATTGACCCCATCGCCCTGTACACCTTGAATCTTCTTCCTTCCAGGGTAATGGTCTCCCCGGGGCTCTCGTCGGTCCCGGCGAGAAGATTTCCTACCATCACGCTGTCCGCACCTGCGGCCAGGGCTTTCACAATGTCTCCAGAATATTTGACTCCGCCGTCCGCAATGACCGGTACGCCCTTAGCTCTTGCCACTGCACAGCAATCCATTATCGCGGTCAGTTGTGGCACTCCGACGCCTGCTATCACCCTTGTAGTACATATTGACCCCGGCCCTATTCCTACCTTTATCGCCGATGCGCCAAGGACTATCAGAGCCTTCGTCGCTTCCTTGGTGGCCACATTACCTACAATCAGCTCCACATCTTTTATTGTCTCCTTCAGTTTTCTCGCAGTATTCATAACCATCTCAGAATGACCGTGGGCCGTATCCACCACTATGCAGTCTGCCCCAGAATTGGCGAGCGCTCTTGCCCTGTCAATTGTGTCCTCGCTGATTCCCACTGCTGCGCCCACCCTCAGCCTGCCCAGCGAATCCTTGCAGGCATTTGGATAGAGAATCGACTTCATCATGTCTTTTGCCGTGATGAGGCCCTTCAATCTTCCCTCACTATCAACTACAGGTAGTTTTTCCACCTTGGCTTTTCTCAGAACTTCCTGTGCCTTTTCCAGGCTAGTCCCCACGGGAACACTGACCAGACCTTCTCTGGTCATCAATTCCTCCACCTTCAGACTCATCTCATCCTCAAAGAGCAGATCCCTCTTTGTCAGCATACCAAGGAGATTTCCTTCCCCACCGACAACCGGCAAGCCCGATATGGAAAACTCGCTCATTAATTGGATCGCCTGCCCAATGGTTTGATCTGGCGACAAGGTGATGGGCTGCTGGATGATACCGCTCTCAGACCGCTTCACCCTGTCAACCTGAGACGCCTGCTCATCAATGGTCGTGTTCTTGTGGATGACCCCAATTCCCCCTTCTCTGGCGATGGCGATGGCCATCTCAGCTTCGGTGACAGTATCCATTGCGGCACTCACCAGTGGAATATTGAGCGTCAGCTTCCTGGTGAGTCTGGTGGCCACTTCAACCTGCCTGGGAAGGACAGAAGATTTCCTGGGCACCAGAAGTACGTCATCAAAGGTCAAGCCATTCCTCAAGTCACCTTTCATGCAGCTACCTCCACTTCACGCTAAAGAGGCCGGGAGCTTCCCTTCAAACACCAGTACAGCGGCCCCCTCGAGAAAAACGTTGGTTATCGATTCGCCATCCCGGCGAAAGTGAACCTTCAGCACCTCTCCGCCTGCAGTCGCACAGTGGACAGGGGATCTAAGGCCCTTCTTTATCCCCTCCACCAGAGCGACAGCGACACATCCTGTTCCGCAGGCGAGAGTCTCATCTTCAACGCCTCTTTCATAGGTTCTCACTTTGAGCCGACCACGAGGGAGAACCTGCACAAAATCCACGTTGGTCCCGTCTGGCTGAAACTTGGGTAGATACCGTATCTCCTTTCCAAGTTCCAACACATCAATCTTCTTCACATCTTCAACCGCAACCACCACATGGGGAACTCCAGTGTGCACATAGCTGGCTGAAACCTCTCTGCCAGTCAATTCAAGCGGAACCTCGAGATCCATCTGAGCTGGATCGCTCATCTTCAGCTTGACAGCATCTTTATTGACAGACGCCGCATGTATCCCGTCCTTCGACCTGAACCTCATCTTACGCCCCGCTATCTCCTTCACGTGTGCATAAAGGGCAGCACACCTACCACCATTTCCGCACATCTCGGCCTCAGATCCGTCAGCATTAAAATATCTCATCAAGAAGTCACATTCGTCGTCCTTTTCAATCAGAATCATTCCGTCGGCGCCAATCCCAACTCTCCTTTTGCATACGCTCTGCGCGAACTCGCTAAGGTCTTTATTGAGCTTTCCGTTTCGGTTATCGAAAACGACGAAATCGTTCCCGCTGCCCGACATCTTCGCAAAACTTATGGTACGAGTTTTCTTCATCTTAAGAGCACCGCCTTGCGAGTGATGCAAACCCCGGAAGCCTCAAGCCTGACAAAATAGATTCCAGCAGACACATCACGGCCTTGTGAGCTCTTTCCGTCCCAGTGGAGCCTTAAAGAACCATGCTCTCCTTTGCTGAGCACCTTCACCAGTCTCCCGGTCACATCGTAGACGCTAACTTGTGAGGATTTGTATTCTCCTTCAGGCGGAATGTAAGCCTCAATCACCGTACGCCCAAAGAATGGGTTGGGGCTGCAAGCATAAAGCCTGGGTCCTCCAAACCTACTTTTCCCCATGACCTCTTCCTGCACACCCACGCTCGAGTGGTATACGACGAAGTCCAGTGTATCGGTACCGCCGTTGACTATCAGGCTATCATAATAGAAGGGTATCGAGTAGTAGAGGGTGTCCGGAAGGTTCGTAATGAAAATGCCATATGTGTCCGGTTCTGATGGGAACCAGTACGCGCCAGACGGATCAGGATTTGCCATTCCTGATGCGTTCTGTGGAGGAAAGAAAGGAGTCTGCCAGTAGGAGAGTAGAACGACAAGTGTTTCGAGCGGGAATTGGAGTGAACCGGGCACACTCGGGTGAAAAGAAATCGTTCCGCCTATGGTATCTGTGGCTGGAACGAAGTTGAAGTTCACGGTGTCACCTCCACTGAACCCTGACCTGACGAAACCGTTTTCCACCACATGCCCGGGAATCCGATCTCCCAAGGGAGGGTCTATGGCTACGCGCCAGGTGAGAGTATCAGCGGAATTCACACCAAGCCTATATAGTCCTGTCGCGGAATCGCACAGGGTCATGGCCATTCCCACACCAGACGTTTCACACTCCGCAATCATGAAATGAAAAGTATCGAGTGGAACCGTATCCACAATGGTCACTTTCCCTACTATTATAGTGTCCGCCCTATAGACAATAAAGTCTTCTACGAGACTGTCACCGGGGTTCAGGGTTATGGAATGTTCAGGCGGGATAATGTAGTAGGGCAATAGACCGAACCCCCAGAATCCTAGATTCCAGTCCCCTAATTCTGAGTCGCTGAAGCAAATGAAATACCGTCCTGGTTCGTGAAGGCTTGCCTCCTTTGCCTCCCAGGTGCTGTCGAAGGCTGCGATGCCTAGCCCCCGCGGCAGACTGTCCCCCAGGTCATCCACTACAGAACCAACCACTTTTGCGGAAGCAAGCTGATAGGTGTAGTCCATGTTTGTTAAGGTGTCCAGGAGCGTCACGGTGTCATAATCTGGCCTCACGTATGCGAATATATCACTCGAAGGACCGATCTCGTACTGTTCACCCAGTGCACTGGAATCGAGTTCTATTGTGTAGTCCCCATTTGTATCGGTAAACGCCGTCCAGAAACCTCCTATCATGGTATCCGGGCTCGCCTCCACCTCTATCAACGCGAGACTGTTGTTAGGGGGAGTTACACCCTCGAGGCTAACTGTTCCACTTATGATGACGTCAGGTTGAGGAAGCGACAAAACATACCCGGTATCAGAGGCGAACGAGCCATCTTCGTCAGTGGCTCTCACGATATATGTCCAGCCAGGAGTAAGCCCGGCGGGCCCGACGTCCATCCTTATCCACCCTGGCATTGTATCCCCATCCGGCATGCCGAAGTTAAACGTGAAGTCCTGGTCGATCTGCGGCATGCCTATAAGAAATTTGTCTCCAGGGGAAATATCTCCGGATTGGTCAGTATCCACAAAAACCTCCCACCACACACCGCGGCCATTAACATTGCAGCCGAAGGCGAGCGTATCGCCGCTTGTCATGCCGGCGGCAGACGTATCTCCATTCGCAGACATGTAAACATAATCTGTGCCAGTAGCCGAAAGAGAACAAAAAACTGCCAAGACAACTACCAACAACGCTGTCCGCAACATACCGGGCCTCCTATCTCAAAAGCACAACCTTACACGATGCGCTTAGTCGCCTGGATTTCATGCTGACAAAATAGGTTCCAGCTGGCAGCTTTCTCCCATCCCCGTCTTTGCCGTCCCACTTAGCGCTGAAGTGTGAGCCAGGTCCGCCAACCAATGCCTTCAACTCCTTGACCAATCTTCCACCGACATCATAAATGGCCACTACTATGTCTGAACTTAAACTCCCATGAGTCTCTGCATACTCAACAGGCAGGGAGATGTCCACTGTTGTGCTCGCCACGAAAGGATTCGGTCTCGCACTCATCTTGATGTGGTTCAGGTCTGGGTTTCTTGCTCCGGCGTACTCCATAATTCCGGTAGAAATGTTGTCCAACAAAAAGTTGCCGGTTGGAGGATCCCAGTTGGTCACAATAAGGTCCAGGTCTCCTGAATAGTCATAGCACATGACTACGTTAGCCATCCCCGGGCTGGGAGCGTCTTTGAAAGATATCCATCCAGCATTCAAATCGTAACAGTAGTCGGTTGGCGCGAGGGTGTCTCCATCGACAAGAATGTCCTCGATCGCGTGCACCGGATAGTGGAGAAAATAGAAAATCTTCTTCACACCATCCCCATCCAGGGCATCACAACTGCCCAAAACCCCGTCGCCATCAACATCACCCCAGACAACCTCCTCACACACCAACGACTTGCCACCGCCAGGATACCAGGACCAGGTCGGCACTGTATCAAGAGTGCCGCCAAAGTTCTCGAAAACGACCAGCGGTTCCCACCAGCCCCCTGAAGCCAGATCAAGGTCACCATCTGCGTCAACATCTCCCAGGGCAATACATGAGTAATTGCTCTTGGCATCAGCACTCTTCCAGGAAGGGTGGACTTCGAGAGTTCCTGCCTGGTTGAAGTAGATGCGGCAGTCCGCGCCGTTCGAAACAGCCAGATCCACCCAACCGTCGCCGTCCACATCACCAAAGGCAATCTGGTTTGCTGTAGCAATCTCATCTGACTGCCAGGAGGGCGACGACTCCAGCACTCCGCCATTGTTGTAATAAAGATGATTGTAGTTCTGCTCGTTCCCAATCGCCAGGTCAAGGTCTCCATCGTTGTCCACATCACCCCAGGCAACGCCATACGCATATCCTAGAAGAGAAGTCCAGGATGCTATGGTTTCAAAGACCCCACCGGTGTTAAGATATAGCCTACTGCTCTGACTTCTGCTCGAATACATTTCACCGCCCGAGAATACAATGTCCAGATCCCCATCGCCATCCACGTCACCAAACGCGCAGTCGAAGCTGTTAAACGTGTCCGACATCGCATTGCGCCAGGAAGGGCTCCGCTCCAGAGAATCGCCTATGTTGTAGTAGATATTGTGTATATAAGGGACAAAACCAGCAGACACGCCACCATAGTACGCGACAGCCATATCGATATCCCCGTCGTTATCAACATCACCCACAGCGTTGTGTCCAAAGTATCCCTGATCAAATGACACCCATGAACCAATGTCCTCAAGAACTCCATTCTGGTTCATGTAGACCGAATTACTGTTGAGAGCCATATCATTACCATTGCCCACAAAAAGATCCAAATACCCGTCTCTGTCCACATCCGCCAGAGCACCTCCAGTGCTGAAGTCGTTGTCAACAGATTCCCAGATGGGAGAGGGGCCGAGAGGAACAGCGGCACTTGCACTGGCGCAGACAAAAACCAATAAAAATACTACTATAAATTGAAAATCAAAAATACTAAATTTCAAATTCGCCTCCCCCTCGACTTTGATTCTACAATTCGATATTTACAATCTAGTATTTACAATGCGACATCCGAAAGATGTCGTTTTACCGCATAAGCTCCACCATAACCGCCTTCTGCGAATGAAGCCTGTTCTCAGCCTGATCAAAAACCACTGATTGTGGACCGTCAATCACTTCCGAACTCACCTCTTCACCCCTGTGCGCAGGCAGGCAGTGCATAAAGAGGGCATCTTTCCTCGCCAGCCCCATCATTGCTCCGGTCACCTGAAAGTCCTTGAAAACCTTGAGCCTCTCCTCCCTTTCATCCTCCTGGCCCATTGACGCCCAAGTGTCAGTGTAGATAACATCTGCATCTTTTGCTGCTTGCTCAGGATCATTCACTACATTCAAAGTCGACTTTCTGGCCAGGTTTCTGGCCATATCCAGAACTTGAGTGTCCGGCTCATATCCCTGAGGGCACCCTGCCACCATATCGACATCCAGCAGAGCCGATGCGAGTAGCAGCGAGTTGCACACGTTGTTTCCGTCCCCTATGTATCCTACCCTGAGCCCGGCCAGTCTTACGCTTCCACCCGCCTTATGCTCGCAGATAGTCTGAAAATCGGCTAATGCCTGACACGGATGTTCCAGGTCGCTCAAAGCGTTTATGACAGGTATGGATGAGTTTTCAGCCAGTTCCTTCACGGTGGAATGGGTAAAGGTCCTGGCCGCCATGCCATTCACCCAGCGGGAGAGATTCCTTGCGACATCAGAAACCGACTCCCTGTTGCCCACTCCAATGTCAGAAGGCGCTAAATATATCGCATGACCTCCAAGCTGGCTCATCCCACACTCGAATGTCACCCTTGTTCTGAGTGATGGCTTCTCAAACACCATCGCCAGTATCCTATCCTTAAGGTACTTGTGCTCTTCTCTTCTTCTCAGCTTCTTCTTGAATTCGATGGCCAACCCCAGCAGCACTTTTGTCTCTTCGCTGGTGATGTCGGATATGCCCATGAAATTCTTTTTTTTCAAGCTAACTCCCTGTTGCTTTGCTCTCAGAGTATATATCTACTCAGGTCCCGGTCAGCAACAATTCCAGAAAGGGTCTTCTTCACAGCGTCACCATTCAAATGTATCTCAGTCTCTCCACTCTCTGGAACAGAAAACAGAATACTCTCAAGAAGGGTCGTCATTATTGTGTGCAGCCTTCTTGCACCGATGTTCTCTGTGCTCTCATTCACCATCACTGCAAAGTTCGCAATTTCTTCGACCGCGTCTTCAGTGAAGTCTATTCCAACACCTTCGGTCTCAAGGAGAGCGGTATACTGTTTTATCAAAGCATTCTCAGGCTCTATGAGTATCCTCCTGAGGTCCTCCTTGGATAGGCTGTTTAATTCGACTCTTATGGGAAATCTTCCCTGCAGTTCAGGAATAAGGTCTGAAGGTTTTGTCGCGTGGAAAGCTCCGGCTGCGATAAACAAGATATGGTCAGTCTTCACCATCCCATGCTTGGTCATCACGTTGCCGCCTTCAACTATGGGCAGGAGGTCTCTCTGCACCCCTCCGCGCGACACATCGGGGCCTGAAATCTGTCCCTTCTCGCCAGTTATTTTGTCAATTTCATCAAGAAAAACTATGCCGGAGTTTTCTACCCTCAACTTCGCTTCACTCACCACCTCATCCATGTCAATCAGCTTCTGCCCTTCCTCTTGAGACAATATCTTGAGGGCCTCATCCACAGTCACCTTCCTCGTCTTCATCTTCTTGGGAAGCATACCTGCAAGCATATCCTGGAGTCCACTATCAAGCTCCTCCATGCCGCCGCTCGTGAGCACTTCAAGAAATGGAACATACTGCTTCTGAACAGAAAGCTCCACCATCCTGTCCTTGAACTTCCCTTCCCTGAGTAGCTTCTTCAGTCTTTCACGTGTCCCAAAATGTGAGTCTTCTCCTCCCTGGACAGTGGACGGCCCCATGGGGAGCAGTATGTCAAGAACGCGCTCTTCGGCCAGACTGCTTGCTTTTTCTTCCACAAGGGCCATCATCTCGTGCTTTATCATGTTGACGGCTATACCCACAAGATCCCTTATCATCGATTCAACGTCCCTGCCCACATATCCCACTTCCGTGAACTTCGAAGCCTCAACCTTCACGAATGGAGCCTGGGCAAGCCTTGCAAGTCGTCTTGCTATTTCGGTCTTCCCCACGCCTGTAGGCCCAATCATGATTATGTTGTTGGGCATGATCTCTTCCCGCAGTGCACCAGATACCCTCTGTCTTCGCCACCTGTTCCTGAGGGCAATAGCCACAGCCTTCTTTGCCTTGTCCTGACCTATTATGTACCTGTCAAGCTCCTTCACAATCTGATGTGGAGTCAGAGCACTGGGATCAGGCTTGAAAGGCTCTACAGAATGGGGTTTTTGTATCTCTATGATATCCATGTCCTCGCTCTGAAACGACTTATACCACAACATTCTACCGCAGGCAACACATATTCAACCAACAAGAACCACTCTTGCGCCATGACCCCTGTAACCACAGATTTCACAGCCTCCTTCGCCCTTAGTGGCTTCGGAGGGCAAGGATTATCACTAGATTATTCTTCTGGTTCGGTTTCAGCCATAAGCATGTGTTTGAAATCTGTGTTAATCTTGTGTAATCTCGTGGTTTCAAGCCCGGGTGTCCCTACAGCGTTTCCAGGGTTATACTATCGTTAGTATAGACACACAGGGATGCCGCCATCTTGATCGACTCCTCGGCAATCTCACCAGCCGAAAGCGCGCTGTGCTTCACCAGAGAGCGGGCAGCTGCTGCCGCATATCCGCCGCCAGAACCTATTGCGGCAACTCCATCGTCGGGTTCTATCACATCTCCAGAACCAGATATGACATATGTGTGGCCAGAATCGGCAACTATCAGGAGAGCTTCCAGTCTCCTAAGTATCTTATCCGTCCTCCAATCTTTGGCCAGCTCGACTGCAGCTCTTTGAAGATTGCCCCTGAACTCCTCCAGTTTCTTTTCAAACTTCTCGAAGAGAGTGAGGGCATCGGCCGTGCTTCCTGCAAACCCTGATAGGATCTTACCAGAATACGTTCTTCTTATCTTCTTCGCCCCACTCTTCATTATCACTTCTCCCACAGACACCTGACCGTCACCTGCCATGGCAACTCTGCCATTGTGTCTCACCGCGATTATCGTTGTTGAGCGCACTCTTTCCACCTCCAGCTTATTTTCTAAGTATCAGCCACAGACCAAACCCTACCATGAGGGTGGAAATAGAAATGGGCAAAACTACCGGGAAAATCCAGGGGACCGGAATGAGAAACAGGACATCCATTGTCATAAAAGATGCCGGCCAATCAAGCAATGCCTTTAGGAATACATAATAAAATATATCCCAGATACCGAATATGAGAAGAAACGCTCCCATCTTTTTCAACCTGTTTTCATACGCAAGTAAACTGACACCGAGTATCATCACCAGAGTGGCGACCTCTCTGCCTATCTCCATCCTGAGAATGTGCAGCTCGATCGGCGCCAGTGTGAGCTTAAACCCTTCCGGATAGTAAATTCTCCTCAGATAGACCACGACCGCAGCCTCCGCATAACCCATGCCCACAGAGTACAGCACTATGGGGAGGAGCCGCAGTCTATTCCTAGCTCTTTCGTCTGACATTTTTCTCAGCTCTGGGATGGGCTCTTTTATAAACCTCTTTCAGTCTATCTATGGTGACATGGCTGTAAATCTGAGTCGTGGACAAAGACGCGTGGCCGAGCAGGTCTTGAATTGCTTTCAGGTCCGCTCCCCTTTCGAGCATGTGCGTCGCGAACGTGTGCCTTAATACGTGAGGATTGGTTCCTGACCTTGCACTCACGGTAAGAATGAACTTCCTCACAATCCTTTGAAGAGACCTGGTGGTCAGTCTTGTTCCAAGCTTGTTAAGAAACAAAGCATCGCTATCCACACCCTTCATCAGCTCTCCGCGCCTTTTCAGGTAGGCTTCAAGGGCGACACCGGCCTTTCTGCCTATGGGCAGTAGCCTCTCCTTCCTCCCCTTCCCCCTCACTTTCATCACCTCGGCATACATGTCACAATCCGCCACATTCAGCGAACAGAGTTCGGAGGCCCTCAGGCCTGCCCCATAGAGAAGCTCAAGCATGGCTCTGTTTCTCAAGGCGAGGATGTCCGAACCCTTTGGCGCCTCCATCAACAGTCTGGCCTCGTTTTGGCTGAGAATGGAGGGGAGCCTCTTTTCCGCCCTGGGGCTTCTTATGTTCAGAGCCGGATTTGTGCGAATGTAACCCTTTCTCTTCATGTGCTTGAAGAAAGACTTGAGTGCTGAAAGCTTCCTGGCGATTGAGCGCCTCTCATAACCATACTTGTATAGCGAAGAAAGGAAAGACCTTATGTGCGCCCTGTCAACATCATCTACATCTTTCACCTTCGCCTCATCCAGAAGAAACTGACAAAACTGGCGCAAATCTCCTCCGTAGGCTCTCAAGGTCTCTTCAGAAAGATACCTCTCACCCTCCAGCGATTTCAGGAACCTAAAACTGAGAGTCTGTATATTCATGCCAGGCACCTACAAAGGGTTCTGAAGAAGCTCAGCTCTCGCCCTTCAACTCATGTTTGCAGGCAAGGCACTGCAGGACTCTTCCGTCTTTTTTGTTCTTCTCCACCATCATGGATGCGCCACACTGGGGGCATTCAATAGGCACAGGTTTGTACCAGGTCGCGAAATCGCAATCAGGATACCGGCTACAACTGTAGAACACTTTCTTCTTCCTCGAGGTTCTCTCAACAACTTCACCACTGCAGCCTTGCTTGGGGCACTTGACACCCACCGACACCGGCCTGGTGAATTGGCACTGCGGATAGTTTGAGCACGCCACGAACCTGCCGTAGCGGCCAGTCTTGTAAATAAGTTTACCGCCGCATTCCGGGCAAGGTTCTTCTAGAACATCTTCTTCTTCGACAGGCTTGGTGTACTTACACTCCGGATACCCCTTGCACGCGAGGAACTTGCCGTATCTACCCCACCTGATAACCAGAGGCTTTCCACACTCAGGACAGGCCTCACCAGTCTCTTCCTCAATGGTTTCTTTCAGTCTTTTGCTCTCACTTTCTACTTTTCTCAACTGTTCGCTGAACGGCCCATAGAACTGTCCCAGGACATCCTTCCACCCTGACTCTCCGGATTCCACCTTGTCGAGAAGCTCTTCCATGTTTGCTGTGAAGCCAACCGCGAACACCTCTGGAAAACTGGGTACAAGTATCTTGTTTACGGTGATACCCAGGTCTGTCGGAATCAACTTGCGACCACTGACTTCAACGTACCCCCTATCCAATATGGTCGATATGGTCGGAGCATAGGTGCTCGGTCTGCCTATCCCTTTGTGTTCCAATTCTCGCACCAGGGTCGCCTCCGTGAACCTGGGAGGTGGCTGGGTGAAGTGCTGTTTCTTGTCCAGACTGACCAATTCCAGCCTATCCCCTTGGGAAAGGTGAGGCAACTCTTGATTCATGGCGCCGCTTTCTCTACCATTACCATTTTTCATTTCGTAAACCTTCGTGAAACCCGGAAATATCATCTTTGAAGCCGTCGCCCTGAAAGTGTACTGGCCGGCATCGATGTCCGATGAGGCAGTCCTGTAAAGAGCCTCTGCCATCTGTGAAGCAACGAATCTCTTCCACACCAGCTCGTACAGCCTAAACTGATTCTTGTCCAGGTTTTTCTTGATCGAGTCCGGCGTCCTTTTCGAAGATGTTGGCCTTATCGCTTCGTGAGCCTCCTGCGCCCTTTTCCTAGACTTGTAAATGAACAGTTTTTCTGGAACGAACCGGTCACCAAATTCCTTGCCTATCAAACTTCTAACCTCTTCTATCGCTCTGGGAGCAGACCTGGTGGAGTCGGTTCGCATGTAGGTGATGAGCCCGACAGAACCTTCCTTGCCCAATTCAATCCCTTCGAATAACTGTTGCGCAACGACCATTGTCTTTCTGGGCGAAAAGCCAAGCTTTCTTGAGCAATCCTGTTGCAACGTGCTTGTGGTGTAGGGAGGCTGTGGCCTCTGCTTTTTCTCTCCTCTCTGCAAAGACTTCACCACAAAATCGAGCCCCTTCAGATCCCGAATGATCTTGCCTGCCATTTCTTCACTTTCTATCTGTGGTTTCTCTTCTGATATCTTTGTCAGACGGGCACTGAAAGGTTCGCCCTCACCCTTCAAAAGCTGGGCAGTTATGTCCCACCACTCCTTGGGAACAAAACTCTCTATCTCGCTTTCCCTCTCGCAGACAAGTCTGAGTGCAACGGTCTGAACTCTCCCTGCACTCAACCCTCTCCTTATTGTCTTCCAGAGTATGGGACTCACCTCGTATCCCACGAGCCTGTCCAGAATCCTTCTGGCCTGTTGAGCGTCCACTTTCTTCGCGTCTATCGCTCCAGGAGAGGCCATCGCGGCTTTGACTGCACTGGCAGTAATCTCAAAGAAGAGGACTCTGTAAACCTCGTGCTTGTTCTTGAGCTCCTTCGCAATGTGGAATGCAATCGCTTCTCCTTCCCTATCCGGGTCTGTCGCTATGAATACCTTGTCTGCGGTTTTTGCTGCATCTTTGAGCTTTCTGAGGAACGACCCTTTGCCTCTTATGGTGATGTATTCAGGCCTGAACCCGTTCTGAACGTCGACCCCCAGCCTTGCCTTTGGCAGATCTTTTACGTGCCCCATGGAAGAAAGAACCACGAAACCCTTTCCCAGGATTCTGCTTATCGTCTTTGCCTTGGTGGGCGACTCCACAACAACGAGAGAACTAGCCATCTACCTTCCTTTAGTTTTCAATGTTCCTCAAGAATTCAAGCAGATTACTCATGTCCTCGGGCAGCGGCGAGGAAAACTCCGCGTATTTCCCTGTAGAGGGATGGTTGAATCCGAGAATAGCTGCATGCAGTGCCTGGCGATCAATGATTTCCAGTACATCATTTATCTTACTCATGTGTTTCTTGACTATATCCACCAGCGCCGATTTCTTCCTGCCTCCGTAGGTGGCGTCAGCTACAACAGGATGTCCGAAGTGCTGGAGATGCACCCTTATCTGATGAGTCCTGCCGGTCAGAAGCTTGAGTTCCATGTAAGTCGCAATACCAAATCTCTCTTTGACAACGTAGGTGGTCACAGCCGACCTGGACGAAAGTGGGGTCACTGCCATCTTTCTTCTGTCAAAAGAATGCCTTCCCACAGGGGCCTCGATTGTCCCTGACTTCTGAGGCATGTCTCCCCAGCACATGGTCAGGTACTTGCGGGTGATGGTCCTCTCTTCCATCTGCCTTCCCAGGTTGGACTTAGCCTTACTCGATCTCGCAAAAACAAGCAGACCAGTGGTGTCCTTGTCAAGCCTGTGTATCACCCCGGGCCTGAACATGTCTCCGCCTTCCGAAAGAGACTTGCAGTGATAGAGCAATGCATTGACGAGAGTCCCGTGTAAGTTTCCTCTTACAGGGTGGACAACAATCCCTGCCTGTTTGTCCACAACAATGACATCATCATCTTCGTAAACCACATTTATGGATATATCTTCTGGCTCAACTGCAATCTTCTCAGCTACACCATAGGTGCAGGTGACCTTCTCCCCCCCTTTCAAGAGGTGATGAGCTTTCACTTTTTTTCCATCGACAAGGACCCGGCCAGCGTCTATCAGCCTCTGAACTTCTGACCTTGAAACACCGACACCTGACTCCACAAGGTACTTGTCGAGTCTTATCTTCCACTTGTCTCTCCCAACAACCCTATCAAACTCTCTCTCTTTCATACACCTCAGGCAAGTTCGAACGAAATACAACCCCTCTGTACTTCGATCAATTCCTCTATCCCACGCTGTGCCACCCTTATCATCTTATCCATCTCATCCATCGCAAACGTATTGCCTTCTGCTGTACACTGGACCTCAACGATCTTGCCATCATCAGTCATTACTACATTCATGTCAGCCGATGCGCTGCTGTCCTCCTCATAGTTCAAATCAAGGATAATCTCACCGCCCACAATTCCACAGCTCACCGCGGCCAGAAAATGGGAAATGGGAAACTTATCGACCATCCCCTGTACAGACATCTTCTGGACAGCATCGTAGAGGGCGACGAATCCACCGGTTATGGCGGCTGTTCTGGTTCCTCCGTCGGCCTGCACCACATCACAGTCTATGATTATGGTGTGGTCTCCTAACTGGGAGAGGTCTGTCACCGCCCTGAGCGATCTCCCTACGAGCCTCTGTATCTCATGTGTCCGGCCGGATTCTCTCCACCTGGGGATTCTCTGAATAGAAGACCTGGGAAGCATTCCGTATTCTGCGGTCACCCATCCCTGTCTACTCCCCTTTAGAAAAGGTGGCACACCGTCTTGAAGCGTTGCCGAGCAGATGAGCCTCGTGTGGCCCAGTTCAATGAGGACAGACCCTTCTACATCTTTGAGATAGTCTTTGGTCATTTTGACTGACCTTAGCTGGTCTGGTTTTCTTCCATCGGCTCTCTTCATTCTACCATCTTTCTCATTTTGGAACCGATCTCTTCAAGACAAGGCGCCCAAATAGAATTCGACGGAACTGATAAAGTTAAGTCTGATAGCCCAAATGTGAGCGCTGCTATCAGACTCCGATCTCCAGAATTGTCTCTCACTAAAGATAATGATATAACTTACTGCCCTTTTGTCAACCGAAATAGGTCCATGCCATCGTCAGATGGCATGAGGCATATTTCGTCGTGTTTAGTCTTTGTTAGAGGTCACAAGCGAAGCGCAGTGAGCTCCTTACAAAGAGTTAATCCTGAGGAGGCGGAAGCGGACGAAGGGCTTACTCGGATCGAACATCACTACCGAGTGCCAGCGAAGGTCGAATTCTAGAAAGAGTTAATCCTGCTTAGTCTCTCTTGCTGAGACGGAGTCGAAGCTTAGAGAGAATTAGTCCTGAGCGATAGTCGAAGGGAGCGAAGTCTGAAGGACGGAGTCGAAGGATCTGCTTTTGACAAACCGCGTCAAGCGCACTCGGAAATTCCGCGCGCGCCTTCTCCCCCCACCTTCGAAATTACGAAATCAAAACTATCCGCATGGATTGGGGGAGCTCGTGAAACGAGCGGCCGTCAAACGGCCCGGGCGGGCAGGCACGCACTTTTGCAGAATTCGCAACTACAAACTGGGAATTGATCGATTGTCAGCCGTCTGCCGTCAGCAAAACGCAACACTGCAGTGCCTGTCCCCGTGCTGCACGTGCTGCACAACTCTCAGAAGCGATAACCCAGGGCTACGGCCAGACCAACGAAGAACCCTGAACCACTCAGCTCCTCTCCCTGACTACCTTCCCCTTCAAGAAGCAAGGAGCCGGCTATAATACCGCCCTGAATCGCAAACTCGTTCATTCTTATATCCACCCCAGCTCCAAAATGAAAGGCCAGAGCTGTGGTGGACCCATCTCCGTCGTATCTCTCATAGATACTGCCATCCATCTGGTAGGAGGTTTCTTCCCACTCCCAACTGACAAAGAGGAAATCCATTCCAACACTGCCGTACGGGGAAAAGCCGTATTGTGCCGGCAGGAAGTAGTACCGCGTACCTACACCCAGCCCGGGTCCAATCCCACTCTCCGTGTACTCTGTTCTGTAGACATCTATGTATCCCTCTACCTCCTCCTCCTCCTCACTATACTTTATGAGATCGGCTCGCACAAACAGGTACCCCTGAGGAACGAGTTCGTGCTCGTACTCCAGGTAGGATAGTCCACCGAGCACCAGCCCCATTGGGTTCAGGAACACACCTTTCTGTAAATTCTGACCACACGCGGTAAACGGAATGAAAACAAGGGCAAGCCCAAGGAGCACGAAGACTGCTATGGCATGCCGCATCTACCTCCTCCTTTCGTAATTCAGGTTTCCACAATATGGCGCCCCAACATCTTATGCATAGGAAGGAAATGATGTCAACCCAAAAAGGCGGCTGGGACAGGCACGCACTTCTGCGCTTTTGACTGTGAATTTCTGTAGGGGCGTATTGCCTGCCCGGGCCGTTTCACGGCCTCCTGAGAAGAGTCGAAGGGAAATACGCTCAAAAAACCTCCCCCTCTCCCTTGAGGTAGGGGCAGGGTCTCCCTGCCCTCAGTATGGGCGTTAAGTGAGCTTGCCCTGAGCCTGCCGAAGGGCGAACCGCCCTACAAATTTCTCAGTTTCCTAATTTCTCTATTGCAGTCGTCCTTTGTAGTAAAGGTTGGGGATGAAGACAAATCTGCGGCGGAGAGGAGGCTCATCAACTTCTGCCGCGCCCCACTGGGCGAACAGGTAGCTTGAATCAATCTCTAACCCCAGGGAATGTTTCTCGACCATTCTCCAATCGATACCTACTGGAAAGCAGAGAGCCATCAGATTACCAGTACCTTTATCAGAAAACGACAGCGCACTCCACAACCCCATTCCCACGTAGGGAGTGGTTCCAGAGGACCTTAGATATCTTTTGGCTGACAACGACAGGCAGATATCGTGAAAGAGCCATGTGCCAATGCTCAATCCTATCGAGTTGTTTCCAGAATGATATTCAAAATCCAATCCAACAGCGTGAGTACCCCCAAGTGAAATCCCCAATCTTGTGCTATTTTTGTCTTCGGCTCCGACCAGAGGGACCACACAGATCAGAGCAATAAACACTACTGCCGTTTTGCCTGCAATTGCCTTACGTCTTAGTCTTGCACACATAGCACCAAATCCCTTCACCTGGCATTACCTGAAGCTATACGTCAACCCCAGCGATAGTGTCTGCATAAACTGCGCCCCCAAATCCATTTCTTTATCGTAGAAAAGCTGCGTGTAAAGATTGACCATAATATGTTCTGTGACCTTCCCCGAAAGTATATTTTCCCAGTTGACGTCCGGGGCCTTCCAGTAATCTTCGTTGGGCAGTCCTTTCAGTTCTTCCGCTTTTGAGTAGAAAAACGCCTGGAAGACGGTAATTCTGTTGATCAAGACGATTCTATCATTTCCCAGAGGCGTCGTGAATTCGTTCACAAACTCGAGTCCCCCGTCATTCGCAGTCAGGTTCTCTCGCTTATTGGCCACTGGGCTCACCAATACATCACGATCAAGGTATTGTCTAAAACCAGCACCAAGACGGGCTGTCCACTCACGGCCCCCGTCTTTGATCAGAACCTTTGCAAGCCCAAAGCTTTCCGTGAAAGTCATAGGGTTCACATACCGGTCCTTCTCTGGGTCGCTGTTGTCAAGGAAGAAGCTTTCAATTTTGCCTCCAGCAAAGGGATCCACAAACAGTCCGAATGTGAACCGAAATATGGATTCAAGTTTTATGATATCAGTCGATTTCACCGGCTTTTCCCAGACCTTACTCTCTTTCCTCTGGCTGTAGGATTGGCCGAACGCCAATTCCAGGGTGTTTCTGTTGTGAATCTTCTGGTGGAGCTGTTTTTCGGCAAGACATGTGAGGTTAGATGTCCAGGACACAGAACCCGTCTCCCCACCTGTCCAGTTGTTGCTAACAGCATTTTGAGTCACCATAAGATTCGCATCGGCACCCAAAGACCATCTCTCCCCAAATGCTGCTATGGCCATTCCAATTATCAGCATCACTGAGGCCAGGATAAGTAGCGCCCTCATAACATACTCCTTTCTTCTGGCAGGCAGATGACAACTTCTCCATGTTCTGGGGACGGTGCCCTCCGAATGCTCGAAGGACAGGCTTGACATTTGACATTTTGCCCTCTTAGCGTTCATGTCGAACCTTGTTTCTCGTTATATTTGAAACACTTACGGGCCCTGCTTGGGGACGGTGCTTGACATTTGACAAAATCCATGTGAGAAGCAGATTCTTCGGCGCCCTGAACGCCGCCTCAGAATGACATTTGGCTGGGCGCTTAACGTGTCGTCTCGTCTGCGGACACGCTTGGGCTTTTCCCCTGATCACCACGATCTGCAAGTCCGCGGAAGGGCGGGTTTTTCGTAATCAGCAATTCGTAATTTCATTTCCAGTGCCGGTTTTTCGGGATCTGGGGAATCAGCCACGCAAGAAAAGCATCGGCGCTTCTTGACTGTATCATGATCTTGCCCGGGCCGGTCAACTCGCACACGAGCCCCTCGCCGCTGAACAACGTTGACTTCAGTCCACCGACTCTCTTCACGTTGTATGCCACACCCTCAGTCCAAGCAACCATGTGCCCCGTATCCACCACATATTTCTGTCCGGCACTGAGCTCAATCTCGTGGATTGCTCCGTAACTCGATAGGAAAACCTTTCCTGTCCCGCTTATCTTCAGAAGAAACAGGCCTTCTCGAGAAAAGAACGTCCTTGCGCCTCCCCACTTCGTGTCGATTCGAATCTCCGGCGATGATGCGATATAGGCCCCAGACTGCGCATATATGGTCTCGCCTCTCAGTTCAATGCTGAGAACATCACCGGGCAGAGTAGGAGCCAGAGTCATTTCTCCTCCCTCGTCGGCTGTGAAAGTGTTGAGAAAAAAACTTTCTCCTCCGAGCACGCTCCTCTTAAGAGCGCCGAATAGGCCTCCCTTCGCAGTGGTCTGGAGGGCGACTCCACTGGACATACTCACCATCGCTCCTGCCTCAGCAGAAATTGCTTCCCCCTTTTCAAGCTTTACTCTCAGTAAGGCGTAAGCTGACCGATAAAGCACTTCATGCTCCATCGTAAATCCCCCTTTCTTAAGTCCAGCTGCGCTCCGGGTAAACTCTTCAGTTTCTCCTTCAGTTCCTTGTTCTCAATGTCAAGTTCCAGAGCACGCTCATACTGCTTCCTCGCGTCCTCAAATCTGCCCATGTCTTTGTAGACATCCCCCAGATGCTCGTATATAACCATCTCCTGCACGTTCTGGGCGGCCTTCTCCAGCTCAGCCGCTGCATCATCAAGCTTACCCAGCCTGTAATAGGCCCAGCCCAGGCTATCTCGGAAGTACCCGTTCTCTGGTTCAAGCTCAAGAGCCTTTTCTATAAGCAGAACGGCCTCCCCCAGATTCCTCCCCTGGTCTGCATAGATATACCCTATGTAATTGTATGCGGAAGCGTCTTCGGGGTTGTACTTAACAGCATTCCTGAAAGAGGTGATTGCGCTCTCATATTTCTCTGCTCTGTCATATAGGAGACCAAGGCTGTGCCAGATGTTCCCGTCAGTGGAGTCGATATCCAGGACTCTCAGGTATGCTCTTTCCGCCTTTCCATCTTGTCCCATCCCCCCATATATGAGGCCGAGCAACTCGTAGGCGATCTTGTCATCTCGCCTTTTTCTCACATGACTTTTTAGAACCTTTTGTGCTCCTCGATAGTCACCCTTTTCTATAAGGAGGTAGGCTTTGTATGTCTGAGCACCCGGGAATTCCGCATCCAGCGAGAGGACAATGTCTATTTCTGAGAGAGCCCGCAGCAGTATCCCTTTCTCCAGATATGCCCGGGAAACATAAAAATGAGAGAGGGCATCCCTTGGATCCAGTCCAAGAGCCATCAAGAATTGCTCAATCGACCTGTCATACTTCTCGCGGTGGTAGTAAACCAATCCCAGATTCCTGTGCGACCTCAGGTCAAGTGGATTCATGGAAACGACCTCCTCCAGTAACCTTTCGGCACCGTCGTAGTCCTCCAGCCTCAGTTTCATGTTACCCAAACGCGACTTGAGCGCCCCATTTAAGGGGTCAAGCCTGAGAGCTTTCTCGTACATTTCGGCTGCGCCCCCATAGTCATCCAGGTGCTCCTTCACCACTCCCAGGCCTATGTACCCATCGAAGTACGTGGAGTCAATCGCCAGCGCCTTCCTGTACTGCTCTTCCGCCTGCTCGAAGCGCCCGACCCTCCCATAAAAGCCGCCCAAATCGCCCAGGGTCAGAGGCGAGTACGGCTCAAGCTCCACCGCCATCTTAAACTCTTTCTCAGCCAAGGATTTCTGGTCGAGCATATCATGGATTCTTGCCAGCGACCTCCATAGGCTCGCATCCGTGGAGTCCTTTTTTGTTGCCTTCTCAAATGCCTTTGCGCCCTTTTTGGGTTTGTTGACTCTTACGTAGGCCTCCCCAAGAAGGGTCAATGTCTTCAGACTGGAATCACCGTACTCCAGTGCAGACTCCCCATAGACAACTGCCTTGTCGTACTTCCGCTGGCCGTAATAGACTGCAAGGAGGGCGGCATGGATTTCCGGCGCTGTCCGGTCGTAGGCCAGGGCAGCCTCATACTCACTGATGGCCTTGTCGATCTCTCCCCTTGATTCATAGAGGGCAGCCATAGAATAGTGCGTTGCACTCGCTGCCCTCGTACGCACATCAGGCCTTGAAGCCGCGCATCCAGAACCAAAAAAGAGAAGCAATATCAAGCACGACTTGACCAGAGCTTCTTTCACGCAGAACCTCTATCAGAACACTTGAGATTTTCTAACATTTTGTGAGAATCCGGGGAGTCTTAGAAGTCAGGGCCTTCCTGGCCAGCAACTACGTTATCTTGTACTTCCCAAAGTCTTCGGGGTTAAGGTTCGCCAGAAACTTCTTCAATGCCTTTGCTCGAGTCTCATCGTCGATCTCCATGGAAGTGCCACTTGACGAGAGTACATTCTGAGACACGAATATGGGAACCTGAACCCTGAGCGCAAGAGCAATAGAATCGCTTGGCCTTGCATCCACATTTATTATGGATTTTCCCCTCTCCAGGTAGATTTTCGCGTAGAAGGTATTGTTCTTTAGCTCATTGATCAGAATTCTGGAGACCTTGGCCTTCAGACCTTCGATGACGGCTCTGATCAGGTCATGGGTCAAAGGCCTCTCCACTTTGATACCCTCAAGCGCTATCGCTATCGCGCTAGCTTCCGCGTGTCCAATCCAAATAGGAAGGACCCGCTCGCCATCAGCCTCTTTGAGCAGCACAACCGGACTGTCAGAATCCTTGTCCAGTCCCAAACCGGAAACCTTCATTTCAATCAATGTCACTAATCAAAACCTCCCCTGACTAGGAAAAAGGGTTCCCCAGGAAAACCCTGAACAGCACACCAACCGCGACAGCAAGAATGAGGCTCAAAGGCAACTCCCAGTAGCTTATCTCCCCTGGCGTGTACCTCTTCAAGAAGGCTCTGGGAAGTAGACAGAAGGGGATCGCAATATACAATAGCCCACCAATCATCGCCAATGTCGTAATTGCGATTCTCTCACCAAATTCAATAAGGCGCAGCGAAGGCCTGGGCAAAACAAGACTCTTTCCAGGCTGGCTGGCCTTTATCGATGAGACGAGAAAGAGAGCGAAGTACGTGGTTATAAGATAAGTACAGGCCAGCTGGAAGAACCTATCGCTCCCATACAGTGGGACTCGTGCGCCCAGAATACGCCCATCAATAAGAAGAGAAGCAGCCCAGATCGACGCAACATGAAAAACCTGGTCACCCACAAATACCAACCAGCGAGCCCTGACGGCTCTGGTGTTAAGAGCTATCTTTCCCTTATCAAAAAGAATGTGAAAGAGCCATAGAACAAGGAGAACGATCCACGTTCTTGGAAATCTGAGGTAGGGCCACAAAACAGCGAATCCGAGAATACCCGCCAGGCTTCCATGATACGCGACTCCCCAACGGTGTGTGGTTTTCTCCCGGAAAATCCAGCCCGTCTGAAGGGGAAAGTCTGACACCAGATGTGCTAGCAACAACCGCCAGAACAGAAACATTAACCATCCTTGTATGTCCTACCCCTTGAAACATTCATGATACGATTTTGTCCGCACCAAGTCAAGTTGAACTCCTGAGATTACGTTATTTCCGGACGACCCAGAGCTTGATTTTGGCATCTACCTCCGGATGAACCTTAACCCCA
Source organism: candidate division TA06 bacterium (assembly GCA_004376575.1). Classification (NCBI taxonomy): domain Bacteria; species candidate division TA06 bacterium. The sequence continues at coordinate 63,908 of SOJN01000075.1, forward strand.
ACCGTGTACACCCCAAGCCTCCTGATCGGCTCCTCCAGCAATATCTCCCTCTTGTCAGTCTCAAACCCTTCTTTTGCTAAGAGCTCCGCTACGTCTCTGCTGGTTACTGAACCAAAAAGCTTGTCATCCTCGCCAGCTTGCACTACTGCAGTCAAAGACACTCTCTCCAGTCGGGAAGCGATGATTTCAGCCTCTCTCTTCTCCCTGCTCATCCTCACCTTTTCTACAACCTTCAGGTTTTGATATGCCTTTCTGTTCCCAGGAGTATCCAAGAGGGCAAGTTTCCTGGGGATCAGGTAGTTTCTGCCATACCCTTTGGCCACTTTGACGGTTTCTCCCTTTTTCCCCAGCCTTTCAACGTTTTCCAGTAGAATGACCTGCATTTCTCTCCTCTGCGGACCTGGTAGGTTTTCTATCTATAGAACCTGGACACGTACGGAAGCAGCGCCATCTCTCTGGCCCTCTTGATGGCCCGAGAGAGTTGCCTCTGGTGTTTTGCACAGACACCGGTGACCCGGCGCGGAATAATCTTTCCTCTTTCCGACACGAATCTTCGAAGCTTCCTTACATCCTGATAAGGAATCTTATCAACTTTATCCATGCAGAACCTGCAACGCCTCTTTCTTCTTTCTTCGAACATCTCACCCCCTGCTATTAAAAGGGAACCTGTTCATCTGCCATCGGTGTATCACCTTCTGAGACCTCAGAAGGAATTCTCTTCTCCGGACCACCAACTCTATCCAGGAACTGTACCCTTTGTGCGACTATCTCCAGTACAGACCTTTTCTGACCATCTTCCGTTTCCCACGAGCGGCTCTGCAACCTCCCCTCCACAAGAACCGCACTCCCTTTCTTCAAGTATTCGCCGCAGTTCTCAGCAGTCTTCTTCCAGGTGACAACATTCACAAAGGTCGGATCATCTCTCCACTCTCCGGACTGATCCTTAAACCTCCTGCCGGACGCCAGCCTGAAGTTGCAGACAGCCGTCCCGGACGGTGTGTAACGGAGATCAGGATCTCTCGTTAAACGCCCGGCAATCAGAACATGATTAAGCGACGGGAATTTCAAATCAGCCATCAGGTTCACCTCCAAATCGATCTAGCTCTTCTCGTCCCCGCCCTTATCTCCAGTGTCAGGGACTTCCTCCGCGCTCGCCTGCTCGCTCGCGCCCGATAAGACTATCCTCTGTCTGAGCACCTGTTCATCCAGTTGAAGCTCTCTTCGCAACTCTGGAAGCACGGAAGGTTCGCTCTGGAATCTGAATAGCACGTATATCCCGTTCCGCTCCTTTGCTATCTCATAGCTCAAAGGCTTCGTTCCCCATCTGTTTATTTCAGTCACAGTGCCGTCGTTTTTTATCAGTCCGGAAACCTTTTCGATCTCCTCTTCCAGACCAGCCTCTTCAAGGGCTGGCCTGAAAATGACAATCATTTCGTATTCTCTCAAGTATTCACCCCTTTTTCAGGTAGACAGTATTAAAAGCGATTATCCTTGCAGATTCAAGTGAAAAATGTTTTTGATCATACGTGAAACCTGACTAGAATGACATCTCCGTCTTGAACTATGTAGTCCTTGCCTTCTGTTCTCATAAGACCACGGTTCTTCACTTCCTGCATGGCCCCAGATTTCTCAAGATCAGAAAAGGACACCACTTCAGCCTTGATGAAGCCTTTCTCCAGGTCGCTGTGGACCTTTCCGGCAGCTTCCGTGACTCTGGAATTAACAGGAAGGTGCCACGCTCTCGTTTCAGGTCCCTTGATTGTATAAAACGTGATGAGGTTCAACAGAAGAAAACTCTCCAGAACGAGCTGAGCAAGGCCATAACCTTCCAGTCCGAGTTCCCGCCTCATCACCTTTCTCTCCTGTCTTTCAAATTCTGCAAGCTCAAGTTCGCCTTTTGCGCATACTGCGCAGGCTCTGGCCATCCTCTCTTTCGCATACTGCTTTACGCTTTCAAGCTCAGAGAAGTTATGTGAAGAAATGTCACCCTCATCCATGTTCATAACATAGAGCACAGGCTTTGCAGAAAGCAGACCCGTGGGGGGGCCATCTATCGCTGCCAGAGAACCTCCAGAGTCCAGAATTTGTCTTGCCTCAAGCATGGACTGAAGAGAAGACTCGGCCTCCCTGTCGCCCTTTTCTGCACCCTTCTTTGCCTTCTCTATCCTTACGTCAAGGCTTTCCATGTCTGCCAGCGCGAGTTCAGTGGAGACGACTTCGGCATCTCTCAAGGGATCAACAGACCCGTCAACGTGTGCTACCCCGCCCTTTCTGAAACACCTCAGAACATGCAGGATGCAATCAACCTCTCTTATGTGTGCAAGGAACGTATTTCCGAGACCTTCACCCTTGCTTGAGCCCTTGACCAGGCCAGCAATATCGACAAATTGTATGCGGGCCCCCGTCAGCTTCTCGGGCTTCATCAATTCCCCGAGTCTCTTCAGCCTCTCATCAGGGACCTCTGCTATTCCAACGTTTTTGTCAACAGTGGTAAACGGGTAGTCGGCAACTTGTGCATTTGCGCGAGTCAGCGCATTAAACAGAGTTGACTTGCCGACGTTAGGAAGACCAACTATTCCAATCTGCATCAATGGAACAACCCAATGTGTTTGTTGAGCAAGACTATGAGTGGAGCAAAAACCAAAGAGACAACGGCCATGAGTTTGAGCAGTATGTTCATGGAGGGTGCTGAGGTGTCCTTGAACGGGTCTCCCACAGTATCCCCCACGACGGCGTTCTTGTGAGGATCTGAACCTTTTCCTCCCAGGTTCCCCTTCTCTATCCACTTCTTCGCGTTGTCCCAGGCACCTCCAGAATTGGCCATAAACACTGCAAGCGGAACTCCCACCACAAGGGACCCGGCGAGGAGTCCGCCCAGGGCCTCAGTCCCGAAGAAGATGCCCACCACCAAGGGGATCAAAACTGCAAGGATTCCAGGAAGTATCATCTCTCTCAATGCACCGCGGGTCGTTATGTCCACGCACCTTGCATACTCTGGCCTGGCTTCACCTTCCATGAGCCCCTTTATCTCTCTAAACTGTCTTCTCACCTCCTCAACAACCCTGAAGGCAGACCTTCCCACCGCCTTCATGGTGGCAGATGCGAAGACATATGGTACTACCCCTCCAATAAAGAGTCCGGCGATGACAGTTGCTTTCATCATATTAATCTCAGGCAGTTTTGACACCTTTATGTATGCTGAGAAAAGAGCCAGGGCAGTGAGCGCAGCAGAACCTATGGCGAACCCCTTGGCGATGGCGGCCGTGGTGTTGCCTGCAGCGTCGAGAGAATCTGTTATTTCTCTCACCTCTGGCGGCAATTTCGCCATTTCAGCAATGCCTCCTGCGTTGTCTGCTATTGGCCCGTACGCATCAACCGATATGGTTATGCCTGCAATGCTGAGCATACCAATTCCCGCCAGGGCAATACCATAGAACCCTTCCAGCTTGAATGCAATCACTATGGCAGCGGCAATAGCCACAATCGGTATTACGGTGCTCGTCATTCCAGTTGCCAGACCTGCGATAATATTCGTGGCTGCCCCGGTCTTTGCCGAACTGGCAATCTCTCTGATAGCCTTGCCCGACGTGTAGTACTCCGCGGTAAATCCTATTATGAGACCGCATAGAACCCCTGCCAGAACGGCGAAGAAGGTTTCGATCCGCCCGAACCAGAGCGTGCACAGGACTAAAGCTCCCACAATGAAGAGTACCGCACTGGCAATTGTCCCATTCCTCAAGGCACGCTGAGCATCAGACTTTGAATGGACAAAGAAGACGCCGAGAATTGAAGCGAGCAGCCCAACACAGACGAGGAAGAAGACAAGAAGGATCCTGTCTATGCTCTTCATTGCGGCGGCAATCACTATCCCGGCGATGATGGAGCCGACATACGATTCGTACAGATCAGCACCCATTCCCGCTACATCCCCCACGTTGTCTCCAACATTGTCGGCGATTGTTGCCGGATTTCGGGGATCGTCTTCTGGTATGCCCGCCTCAACCTTGCCAACAAGGTCAGCACCAACGTCCGCTGCTTTAGTGTAGATGCCTCCACCGACCCTGGCGAAGAGAGCAACTGAACTTGCGCCCATGCTGAATCCGGCCATGGCTCCAGTGGCCCAAAGTACTCTGGTCATAAGTTCACCACCAAGGCTCGTGTATATGAAATACGTGAGCGAAAGTGCAAAAAGGCCCAGGCCTACTACGGTAAGGCCCATTACTGAGCCGCCGAGAAATGCAACAGAAAGCGCCTGATTCAATCCGCTTCTTGCGGCCTCAGCGGTCCTGGTGTTTGCCCGGGTGGAAGTCCTAAGGCCAAAAAAACCTGAAGCCATTGAACAACCTGCTCCGACTACGTAGGCGATGGCGGTGGCAAATGCGAACCCAGCACCCTGAGACCGCAATCCAAGGGCAAGCAGTATGAATACCGCGCAGACAAAAATGAGTATGGCCAGATACTCACGTTTCAGGAAGGCCATGGCGCCCTCATAGATTGCGAGCGATATGTAAACCATCTCTTTTGAACCAGGATCATGCCTCATGACCCTTACAGCCATTATTATTGCAAAGGCGACTCCAATGAGCCCCACGCCGACGGGCAAAAGGAGTAGTTTCATCTCCTATTCAACCTCCATCATTTCTGTTCACTAAAGACATAGCTTTTTCTACACCGTGCTCTAAGAAAAACACTGTGGCCCGCTCTGCCTCTTCCAGCAAGAGAGGCAGCCTCTCTTTTTCCTCGGGCTCAAATTCGGCCAGAACATATTCTGTAAGGTCCGAACAGGGAGGCTTCCCGATGCCGATGCGCAGCCTGGGAAACCCCTCCGACTGGAGGTGGTAGATAACAGATTCCAGTCCGTGATGTCCTCCGTGCTGCCCTTTTTTCCTGAGCCTAATCTTGCCAAACGGGAGTTCGCACTCATCACAGATGACCAGGAGATCCTCCAGTTCAACACCAAATCTCGCACACGCATCTGAAACTGCAATTCCGCTGTTGTTCACATAGGTCAAAGGCTTAACAAGGTAAACACACTTGCTAGAATAGTCAGCGCGACCAACAAGGTATTCCTCAGTGCCGGGGCAAGTCTCTGCGGCAAAGACCAGGCTCAGCCTATCCAGAACCATACTGCCCAGATTGTGTCTGGTGTGCGCATAACGGTTGCCTGGATTGCCGAGCCCACACAGAAGAGCGGATTTCAACTCTTTTCCCGACCCTCTTTCTTCTCCTTTTCCTCCTCCGCCTTCTCTTCCTCTTTTTCTTCCTCAGCCGCAGCCTCCTCCTCGGGAACCTCCTCTGCGGCGACAGGAACCTCAACCTTCGCCTTCGGGACAAGGATGCTCACTACGGGCATCTCTGAATCATCCAGAATCTTCAGTGCACCCGTAGCAAGGTCCTTAACGTGGAGCAAGTCACCGAGCCCCAGCTGGCTGATGTCTATCACCAGATGGTCCGGAAGCTGAGACGGCAGGCACCTGACCTCCACTTTCCTTAATATGTGTTCCAGTATCCCACCTTCCTTAACCCCTGGCGATGACCCTGTCAGAATTATAGGCACCTGAACTGTCAGCACCTCTCCGGCATGCACGTGCTGGAAATCTACGTGCATGATCTCCCTGCTGACCGGGTCTCTCTGAATCTCCTTGAGCACAGCTTTCGCATCTTCGCGTCCTTCAATTTTAACGTTGAATATGATATTGTCGCCGGAGCTCTTCTCCAGAATCTGACTCAAGGCTTTGCTTTCAATGGCTAGGGGAATTGCAGATTCACCGTGACCATACATCACACCGGGGACGTAGCCCTTTTTCCTCAGTTTTTTTCCAGCCTGTTTGCCCTTTTCTTCTCTCACCGTAGCATTCAAATCACGCTCAGCCATATGTACCTCTCATTCTATTTGAAAAGGCTGCTTACTGACCTGTTCTCATGAATTCTTCTGATCGCCTCAGACAGAAGTCTAGACACGGATACCACATTGAACTTTCTCTTCGCAACACCGTCTCTCAGAGGGATAGTGTCGGTTACTACCACATCGTCAATTGGCCCCTTGATGATTTTTTTCACAGCATCCTTCGAAAGAAGCGGATGTACACAGTAGACAAAAATCTTTCTGGCGCCAGCTTCCTTGAGAGCAGCGCAGGCGCTGACTACCGTGCCTCCAGTGTCCAGTATGTCATCAAGAAGCAGGCAGTCTTTTTCACGCACAGTCCCTATTACGTTCAAAGTCGCAGAGACATTTGGCCGTGGGCGCTGCTTCTCTATCACTGCCACCCCAACACGTCCCAGTCTGTTGGCAAAGTGTCTCGCACGCTTGGCGCCACCCAAGTCCGGCGAGACCACAACCAACCTTTTGAGATTCTTTTGTGTTCTCCTTACATGCTGGGCAAAAATAGGAGCCGCATATAGATGGTCAACAGGGACATCAAAATAGCCTTGAATCTGGTCTGCGTGTAAATCCATGGTCAGGACTCTGTCGGCGCCGGCAGTCGATATCAAATTCGAAATAAGTTTGGCCGAGATGGGCATTCTTGGTTCATCCTTTTTGTCCTGCCTCGCGTACCCAAAATAGGGAATCACCGCAGTCACCCTTGAAGCCGAAGCCCTCTTTGCCGCATCTATCAACAGGAGGAGTTCAAGAAGATTTTCAGCAGGAGGAAAGGTGGGCTGTATTATGAATACATCTTCACCTCTCACGTTCTCACTCAGCTTCACCCATATTTCGCCATCAGCAAACCGATCTGTCGGTCTTTTGCCCAGCTTCTTACTCAAGTTCTTGCATATCTTCAAAGCAAGATTTTCGTGAGCATTGCCAGAGAATATCTTAATCTTTCCAGCCATAACCCCTTCCCAACTTTTTCGCCGTCTCCAGTCCGCGCCAGAGACGACAGTCTATGAATGTGAACTCAGAACTGGGGCGGGAGGATTCGAACCTCCGTTACGGGAACCAAAATCCCGGGGCTTGCCACTTGCCGACGCCCCAAAGATCCATGTCAAATCAAGATTCGAACGAATCCACATCAGCATGTTGTAGTCTCCCAAGCAGCCAGTCCTTCTTTGGTGAACTGTGATACAATTGTTCGACCAGAGTCTCTCCCCTCGACTACACAGAAAACACATGAACCGCTACCAGAGAGCAGGGCGCCTAAAGCTCCCAGTTGTAACATCATTTTCTTCATGTCAAACAGATCCGGATAATGTCCGAATACCACCTCCTCAAAAGAGTTATAAAGCCTTTTGCAAAGGGTGGATAAGTCCCCCCGCTCGAGCGCGCTGGCCAAAATCTTAATATCAAAGTCAGGTCGTGTCAACCCCGAATTCGCCTTTTGATAGGCCCAACCGGTAGAGATGGGAAACCCGGGAAAGACAACTACGAGATTCAGCTGCTTTTTTACATCCATGCGTTGCAGCCTGTCGCCCCTTCCAGTTGCCAGCGCAGTCCCTCCTCTTATGAAGAAGGGCACATCGCTTCCCAGAATCCTCGCTATTCCACACATCTTCTCCTCGTCCAAGCCAAGATCGAACAGGCGGTTTAAGCCTTTTATCGTCGCTGCTGCATTTGAGCTCGCACCACCCAAGCCTCCTCCCGAAGGTATCTTCTTGTCTATCTTTATCCTCACCCCCCTGGTCGAGTCCGCAGCTTCCAGCGTCATCTTCGCAGCGGCAAAAGCTAGATTCTCCTGTCCCTCAGGGACACCGGGAGTGTCGCAGACCACCTCTATCCCTGCACTCGTCTCATCAATCTCAATCTCGTCACTCAAGTCTATCGTTTGAAGAATCGTCTCAACATCATGGTAACCATCGCTTCTCTTCCCCACGATGCGAAGACCAAGGTTCACCTTTGCACAGGATTTCATGCTGAGCAGGGGCATCAGGCGAACTCCGACTCGACAAGCTCACATAGTATGTGGCCAATGGTGATGTGACACTCTTGAATGCGGGCAACAGAAGATGATCCGACCTTGATGAGGAGCTCGCAGTTCTCGGCCATCTTTTCTCCGTGCTCGCCGGTAAGGCCAATCGTATGGATCCCCATACTGTGTGCCATTTCAAGAGCCTTGAGGATATTAGGCGATTTTCCACTTGTGCTGATGGCAATAAGGATATCTCCCTGCCCGCCCAGAGCCTCGATCTGTCTTGAGAATAGCACATCAAAGCCTTCATCATTGGGAACGGCCGTGAGTATGGAGGTGTCTGTGGTCAACGCGACTGCCGGAAGGGCCTTCCTCTTTTTCGCGAACTTCCCAACAAGCTCGCAGGCGATGTGCTGGCTATCCGCAGCGCTACCCCCGTTCCCGCAGAGCATCACTTTGTGGCCGGCCTTGATCGCATCAACCAGAAGCTTCGCAGCTTCCAGAATCTCATCCGCTAGCCTTAAGAGTCCCAGTTTCACCTTAGCGCTTTCCTCGAGTACAGACTTAATCATCCTGGATTTGTCCTCAACCATTTGATCCACCTCCGCTCCGTCCATCCAGATACTCCTCCAAAGCTTCTTCCCAACTCCTCAAATATCCTCCGAAGGTCTGAGCATAAGTTTTATTGTCCAGAACTGAATAGGCTGGCCTGTTTGCTGGCCTTGCCGAAAGGCTGGTCTTTATCCTCTTTATTGTACAACCCTTAATACCTGCTTGCTTGCAGATACTCACTGCAAAGTCATACCAACTGCACTCCCCGTTGTTTGTCACATGGTAGATGCCGAATTTCTTTGTCTCGATTATCTTCTTCAAGGCCAACGCCAGGTCTTTTGTGTATGTCGGATTCCCTCTCTGATCGTCCACCACTTCCAGGAATTCCTTCTCTCCGGCAAGAGTCAGGATTTTCTCCACGAAGTTCCGGCCTCCCTCTCCGAAGAGCCAGGAGGATCTGACTGTATAGTTATGACTGACAATCCTCTCCACAAACCATTCTCCTATCAGTTTTGTTCTTCCATACATGTTCAACGGGCCGGGTTTGTCATCTTCCGAGTAGGGTCTGTCTGCTTGACCGTCAAACACATAGTCAGTGCTCACGTAAAGCATCGGGCACTTAGCCTCCTTGCAGGCAACAGCAACGTTCCTTGTGGCCACCACATTGAACCGATATGCCTTCTCGGGATCGGTCTCGCAATCATCAACATGGGTGAATGCGGCAAGATGGCACACAATCTCAGGTCGCGTTTTGACTATCATTGCTGTGCAAGACGTTTCAGAGAGATCAAAGTCGGTTATGTCCACCCCTGTGACAGCATGGGCTTCCTTCAAACTCTCACAAAGAGCTCTCCCAAGCATCCCCGCTGCCCCTGTCACCAATACCCTCATTCCCTCTTCTCGCCCACCATTTGTAATTCGTAATTTGAAATTTCATTCATCTTTTTCTCTTCCGCCTCATCTCTCTCACCTTGTTATTCACCTGCAGCAGACCATCGATGGATGAGCCGGCATCTCCCCACCATCCATCAACTACATCGTAACACATCTGACTGCGTTTGATATAGACGTTGTTCACATCGGTTATTTCCAGTTCCCCTCTTCCTGAAGGTTTCAACTTTCTTATTACTTCAAACACGTTCGAATCGTACATGTAGACTCCAATCACTGCAAAATGTGACTTCGGTCTCTTGGGTTTCTCCACCACACTCACAATCTTCTTTCCTCTAATCTCGGCGACACCATAGTCCTGGGGTTTATCCACCTCTTTCAAAAGTATCCTTGCTCCTTTCTTCTGCTTCCTGAACTTCCGGACAGAGGAGGCTATCGACTTCTCCAGCAGGTTATCGCCAAGCATGACCACTATCTTCCCACCCTCAGCAAAGTGCTCCGCCAACCCCACCGCTTGGGCGATCCCTCCCTCTTTTTCCTGATAGGCATACTGTATCCTCACAAGGCCAAACCCTCTTCCATCGCCGAGCAGTCTCAGAAAATCGCCGGCACTGTTGCCACCAGTGACTAGCAGTACCTCTCTTACGCCCGCATCTACCAGCGTTTGTATGGGGTAGTATATCATCGGCCTGTCATAGACAGGCAATAGATGCTTGTTCGTAATCTTGGTCAGGGGATAGAGCCTCTTCCCCAGACCACCAGCAAGAATAACCCCTCGCACATGAACCTCCTTGCAAGGCACCCGTAAGCTTCAGTTTTCTAATTCTCAGGCTTTCTATGTATGGCCTGTCTGAATTCCGCCACCAGAGTTGGATCCTGTTCTATCATGTTTCCGGTCACCACGAAGTCGGCCCCAGCTTCCACCTTCTTGCTCGCGTTCTCAGGACTTCTGATCCCACCCCCTATTATAAGGGGAAGTCCGGTTTCTGACTTCACCTTCTCTATCATCTTTTCAGGCACCGACAGTTTTGCTCCGCTTCCCGCATCCATATATATCATCCTCATGCCCAGATACTTGGCGGCCAGTGCATGTGCAACAGCACAATCAATGTCATCTCTGTCTATGGGATCTGTTCGGCTCTCCACGGCAACCGACGTCTGGGATCCTGAACCAACGATGATGTAGCCCACAGGAATCGTTTCAAGGCCCATCTCTCTTATTATGGGTGCTGCCTTCACATGTTCCTCTATCAAATATCTTGGGTTTCTCCCACTGACCAGCGAAAGAAAAAAAACGGCATCAGCGTTCTCGTTCAACTGATCTGCGTTGCCGGGGAAGACGATGATGGGAAGGTTTGTGTTGGATTTCACTTTCGTTACGAAGTCATCGAAGATTCGCCTGCGCACAGACGATCCACCAATGAGTATTGCATCTGCACCATTCTTTGTTATTGACGTAACGACATCTTCTATCCTGAGACTGTATCTACCTTCAGGGTCAAGAAGAACAAAATAGCCAGCACCGTTCTTCCTGACCGAATCCATAAGATACTTGAATACCGAACCCGACTGAGATTCCATGGATTTCACATAAGGTGCCTGGCAAGCGCCAGGAATCTTGGAGAAGATTTTATCAATGGGACCACGAGCTGCCGCGGCCTTAGTTCCCTCACGATCTTTCCATCGAAATACTTCTCCACAAAGTCAAAGATTGTTTCGAAATCATCGTCTGTTAATTTGAGGAAAACTTCGCGCGCCCTGGCTCTATACCTGAGGTCCTTGCCATGCTTTTTGTTCCATTCCTTCTCATATTGGGAGAGCGCCTTTCTGGATACATCGCCTTCTTTAGAACATCGGGCCGCAACTCTGCCTGCAATCGCTGCTGAAAAAAGTCCATTCGCAATGCCTGCGCCTGTCATCGGGTCTGACACCCTGGCAGCATCCCCCACCAGCATAACGGCATCACCCACCAGACGGTCTGCAGGAGATGTTGGGACACTACCTGATATTGTTTCCAGCTTGCTGGCATGCGGAAACCTCTTTTCCACAAGCTCATCCAGATATTCAAACGGTTTCTTCTTCGTCAGGTGCGGAGATATGCCCAAGCCAACATTGGCAGTGGCTTCGCTCTTGGGAAAAATCCAGGCATAACCCCCAGGTGCTACTTCATTACCGGCAAGGAACTCTGTATATCCGAGATCGACCTCAACCCTCCCCAGAAGGTACTCGGCGCAGGCATGATAGTCTTCTGGCAACAGTTCCCCATATATCGACGTCCACCGGGCAACCCTTGAATTTACGCCATCTGCACCGATCAACACCTTTGAACGAACCACCTTCTTGTTACCCCTGTGTGAAACTTCAACTCCCACGACCCTGTGATTCTCTGACAGAAGCCCAACCACCTCAGCATTGGTCAACAGGCACGCACCCGCCTGTACTGCCATGGCCGCAAGATCCCTGTCAAACATCTTCCTCTCCAGTATATAGCCTGCATCTGGATGTTCTATCTTGCAAGAGCGGCCGCTGGGAGTTGTCACTATGGCCCCCACAACCTCAGTCGCTATCCAGGAGGGTTTTGGCGCCATCAGCGAGTTGAGAACAGGCTTGCTTATCCCCTCTGCGCAGGCAACCGGGACGCCAATGGCCCTTTTCTTCTCCACAACAAGAACGCTCGCACCCAGTTCGGCTGCTACCTTCGCTGCCATGGACCCACTTGGGCCTGCACCCACAACCACAATATCGTATTCCTTATCGAGCACTTTTGAGCAGATCCTTCACTATTTGAGGAACACGGCCTATTGCCTCATCAATCTTCCCGACGTCCTTGCCTCCAGCCTCTGCAAGAGTAGGCTTCCCACCACCTCCGCCTCCAGTCACCTTCGCCACCTCTCTTGCCACATCACCCGCCTTTAGCCGATTTGTCAAATTATCTGTAACAAAAGCAACAAAGACCGCCTTTCCCTCTATTTCGGATCCGAACACACCCACACACTTCCCCTTGACCCTTGCCCTGGCCTGGTCAGCCATTTGTCTCAGGCCGACTATGTCACTGAACTCAACCCTCGAGGCCATCACCTGTATCCCTTCTACCAACCTTGCTTTTCCCACAAGTTTCACGGCGAAAGCTGATGCCAGTTTGGATTCGAGCTGTCTCACCCTTTTCTTCAGGATCTTCTGTTCCTGGAGAAGTTTTTGAAGCTTGTTTTCTAAGTCTTCCGTCGTAGAACCCAGAGCATCCGAAACTCTAGAAAGTACTTCTTCCTCCTTCTTCATGTGCTCGTAGGCTCCTCTTCCCGTCATTGCCTCTATTCTTCTTATGCCGGCTGCAACTGCACTTTCAGAGACAATCCTGAACAATCCGATTTCGCCAGTAGCATCAAGGTGCGTTCCGCCGCAGAGCTCGGCGGAGAAGTCACCTACCCTCATGACTCTCACATCATCACCATATTTCTCACCAAACAGGGCGATAGCCCCCATCCCTTTGGTCGCTTCGTCATAGGTGGTGTTTACAGACACAACAGACAGGTTCCCCCTCACCTTGGAGTTTACCATCTCTTCTACCCGGTCAATCTCTCTTCTTGTCAACGGATTGTAGTGGGTAAAATCAAATCTGAGTCTTTCAGGCTCCACAAGCGAACCTTCCTGCCTGACGTGCTTTCCCAGGACGACCCTCAGGACACCCTGCAAAATGTGAGTCGCTGTATGGTTTCTGGCAATGTCTTTCCTCCTCTCGCAGTCAACCTCAGCTGTCACCGTCCCGCCTTTAACCTCACCCCTTTCCAGTTTCCCCACATGGACTACTCCATGATCTGTCCATATTGTGTTGGTCACCTTCACCTCGAAATCATCAGAGTATATTCGGCCTGTGTCGCCAACCTGCCCGCCCGCCTCTGCGTAGAATGGAGTCTTGTCCAGTCTCATTTCCACGTCCCCATTGCTTACTCGCCATCCAATAATCCGTGCCTGAATCGAGATTCTCTCATAGCCTACAAACTCGGCTTCCTCTCCCTCCAGACCCTCCCAACCTTCTCCCATGTCTGCCGATTGAAACCTGGAGGCAGCTCTTGCTCTCTCTTTTTGAGCAGCCATCTTCTCTTCGAATTCTTTGAGATCGACTCGAAGACCTCTCTCCCCGGCAATCTCCAATGTCATATCTATGGGAAAACCATAGGTGTCGTACAGTCGGAAGGCGTCGTCGCCGGATATTACACCACTGCCAGTGGAAGTTATCTCCTCGAACAGCGCCAGGCCCTGATTCAGGGTTCTGAAAAACCTTTCCTCCTCACTCTTTATGATCAAGGACACTTGTTCCCTTCTCTCCACCAGTTCAGGATAAGGCTCCTTCATCACATCTGTGACCGTCCCCACAAGTCTATACAGGAAAGGTTCCTCGGTCCCGAGGAATACTCCCCTTCTTAGCGCTCTCCGTAGTAGTCTTCTGAGAACATACCCCCTGCCTTCATTCGATGGTATGACCCCCTCGGCACATGCAAATGTGAGAGCTCTTATGTGGTCAACTATTACATTGAAAGCTACTTTATCTTTTGAGTAACTCACGTCGAGGGCCCTGACCGCCTCATCGATTATTGGAGAAAAGAGATCCGTATCGAATATACTATTGCCGCCCTGCATGGAGACTGCGAGCCTCTCCATACCCATACCAGTATCGATCCCCCTGTTCGCCAAAGGAATCATCTGGCCCTTTTCCGTCTTTTCAAATTGAGGAAAGACCAGGTTCCACAATTCAAAGTACCTATCGCAGTCACACCCCGGCTGGCAGGTCTCCTTCCCGCATCCAAATTCTTCTCCCATGTCATAGAAGATTTCAGAACAGGGTCCGCATGGCCCGGTGGCACCAGCCGGACCCCAGAAGTTGTCTTCCTTGCCAAGTCTGTAGATGATCGAACTGTTTAAGCCGATATGTTTGTGCCACAAATCGTAAGCTTCGTCATCTTCTTCATAGATGGACACTGAGAGCCGCTCTACTGGAATCTTGAGAACCTCGAGAAGGAACTCCCATGCCCATTCAATCCCCTCTTTCTTGAAGTAGTCGCCGAAGGAAAAGTTACCCAGCATTTCGAAAAAGGTGTTGTGCCGCACGGTCTTGCCGACACTTTCTAGGTCGCTCACCCTCAAGCATTTTTGCACTGAGGCAGCGCGGGTATAAGGCAAAGGTACGAGCCCAGTGTAGTAAGACTTGAACTGGACCATACCCGCACTGGTAAACAGAAGACTGGGATCTCTCTGAGGAACAAGAGGCGAACCGTCTACGATCTTGTGATCTCTTTCCTCAAAGAATTCAAAGAATCTTTTTCTCAGTTCATTCGATGTCATTCTCTCGATCATCCTTCAGATGCTCAATCACCCATTTCGAAATCTCGTAGCTGAAGCCTCGTCTTGACAGATAACCCAATAGTCGGCGCTTGAGGTCCCTCGCCTCAAGCCCCTTGAGTGAAGCCAGCCTCTTTCTGCCCAAAGAGAGAGCAATTCCTTTCTCGTCGAACTCACCTTTTAACTCGTTCTCTGCCTGTCCTGCAATCTCCTTCTCTACGCCCTTCTTTTGCAGCTCCCTCCTTATTGCATAGAAAGACCTCGGATTCAACTCCATCCTGGTTCTGATCCACGACTTCGCGAACTCAAGGTCATCTATTAGTCCAACATCTTCAAGATCATCTGCCAGTTCATCAATCGTATTTTCATCAAAACCTTTTTGCTTGAGCCTGCTCGCCAACTCATGTCTTGAACGCATTCTATATGAGAGGAGGTTCAATGCGTATCTTTTTGCCTTCAGTTTCTCTTCGGTCAGGATTATTCGGGCGATTTCTTCTTCATCTACCTCCATTCCCTCTATCAGGCCAAGCCTCGATATCACCTCCTCATCCACACCACAGAAGAAATCTCCGTCCAGAAATATCGAGCGCCTGTTTGAGCGCTTCTTCTGAACCTCGATCTTGGTGATGCTTTTGCTCATGTGGGCATGCTACTGACGCTAACTTTCCTCCTTGGGCCTCGCGGCTTCGGCTTTCTTTCTAACAATAGGAAGGCCAAGTGCTTCTCTAACCTTCTTCTCTATGTCAGCCAGAACCGAAGGGTTCTCCTTCAGAAATGATCTTGCGTTGTCTCTGCCCTGGCCTATCCTTTCATCGCCGTAGCTGTACCAGGTCCCTGATTTCTCAACAATCTTATTTTCAACGCCAAGGTCTAGCACCTCGGCCTCACGGGAGATCCCCTCACCAAAATATATGTCAAAGGTTGCATCCCTGAATGGAGGCGCAAGTTTGTTTTTTACTACTCTGACGACGACCTGGTTCCCAACGCTCTGGTCGCCTACCTTGATTGCGCTTGTCCTTCTTATCTGTAGTCTTACCGATGAGTGAAACTTCAGAGCCAGCCCTCCAGGAGTTGTCATGGGATTGCCAAACATCACACCTATCTTGTATCTCACCTGATTGACAAAAATGGCACATGTGTTTGACTTGCTTATCACGGCGGTCAGCTTTCTTAGCGCCTGGGACATCAGCCTGGCCTGAAGACCAACATGAACATCACCCATTTCTCCCTCTATCTCGGCTTTGGGGACCAGCGCTGCAACAGAATCGATAACCGTAACATCGACTCCTCCGCTTCTGACCAGCATTTCTGTAATCTCCAGCGCCTGCTCTCCCGTGTCAGGCTGAGAGATGAGAAGTTGATCAACATCCACACCCAGTCTCCTGGAATATATGGGGTCCAGTGCATGCTCAGCATCGATGAACGCCGCTGTACCCCCGAGCTTTTGAGCCTCTGCGATGATGTGCAAAGCTATGGTAGTCTTGCCAGAGGCCTCTGTCCCAAATATCTCCACGACACGACCCCTTGGAACACCTCCTATGCCAAGTGCTGTATCAAGCGCGAGCGAACCTGTCGGTATCGTATCGACCGAAATCCTAGCCCCGGGATCTCCCAGCCTCATTATTGAACCCTTCCCGAACTGCTTCTCTATCTGAGATACGGCCATCTCAACAGCCTTACCCCTACTGTCGTCCTTCTTCGCCATTATTGCCTCTCTTTTCAGTCAGTTATGCTTCAAAGTGGCGTGCTTCAACTCCTCATAGATGGGTCCTTTCGGCGTGAGCGTAGACTTCATAAGGTAGACGCTTTCTACAACACACTCACCGCCGTTGAACTCCATACTCAGCCTGTCCGCTAAGTCGCCCGGCCGTCCTTCTCTTCTCAACCTTCCAATCGTCAGATGGGGAGAGAACCTTCGCCTCTCCCGCTCGAAGCCAATAGGCTCAAGCTCCACTTCAATATTCTTATTCAAATTGATCAGAACATCTTTGCCCTTGATCACCCCTACCCAGACTACTTTTGGCCGGCTGATACTGGGGAAAGCCCCAACGCCTTCCAGAGACATCTCAAAAGGAGAAATCCCTTCGCACGCCCTGGAAACGGCGTCGGCCATTTCATCGACCCTCGTTTCCAGAACATTCCCCAGAAACTTCATGGTCAGGTGCAGATTCTCCGGTGCAACCCATTTCACATCGGCGCCTGAGTTTCTAAGCTCTCCTATCAGGCTGGTCAGACTCTGTCTAACAGAATCAGATACCCTAACGGCAATGAACATCCTGACCATACTTAGTTAGTCTAACACCAAAACCCCACGCAGACAAGAGAAAAACTGTTCCCAGACGCTCTGCTTTGGGGACGGTGCTTGACATTTGACATTTTGCCCTTTTGTGTTATTTTGCTGACATTATTTGTGCTTGGAACGCAAGAACTTACGCTATCAGCTCGGGGACGGTGCTTGACATTTGACATTTTGCCCGTGAATCAAAGCCCCAAAAGGTGCCTTCTGACCATGTCCAGGCCAGTAACAGCGCTCTGTTCTTTGATCTGTCCTCTTGATCCCAGGAAATTGTGCTGCTCAAACACACAGCCGCCGTCCCAGGCCAGGGCGAGACAGACAAGTCCGACTGGTTTGTCCGCGGTAGCGCCCGATGGGCCCGCAATGCCGGTGACTGAAAGCCCTATGTCGGATGAGGCGTATCCTCTCACCCCTTCAGCCATCGCGAGCGCGACTTCCTTGCTCACCGCCCCAGACTCTTTCAGGAAGGACTTTGGCACCTTCAGCTTATTCGTCTTTATCTCATTCGAATACGCTACCACTCCACCAATGAAGTAAGATGAACTTCCCGGCACATTGGTGATCATGTCCATGATGAGACCGCCTGTGCACGATTCAGCAAGAGATATTGTCTTGCGCTTCATCGAAAGAAGGTAGCCGACAACCTGCTCAAGGGTGTCATCGTCCTTCCCCCAGACAGCCTCCCCAAGCACACCCTCGATCTTCTCCTCTATGCTCTTTATCTTTTTCAGTGCCTTTTCCTTTGAGACCGCACGCGCGGTGAGCCTCAGATCTACTCCTGTGTGCTGAGGAAGGTATGCAATCTCACCCCTGGCGAGTCCTCTCACTTTGCCCGTAAGCATCTGTTCTATCTTCGACTCCGTGATGCCACATATGTGCAGTGTTCGGTGCACAATCACTATTCCCTTTGCTCTCTCCGCAATCGCAGGAAGTATGTGTTCATCAAAGAGAGACTTCATCTCGGAAGGCACACCAGGAAGCATCACCAGCAGCGAGTTCTTTTCTTTAATAATAATTGCCGGAGCTGTACCCAGAGGGCTTGCGAATGCCTTCGCACCTTTGGGCACCATGGCCTGATTGGTGTTGATGGCCGGCATCTCAATATTTCTCTTCTCAAAGTGCTCCTTCACCCGTTTGAGGATCAACTCGTCCAGCACGAGCGGTCGGTTGAGTATCCCGGCTATTGTTTTCTTCGTAATGTCGTCACGGGTTGGGCCAAGTCCTCCGGTGACAATCACCACATCAGCTCTCTCCAGAGCCTGCCTGACAGCGTTCTCAATCATCGAGGCATCATCGCCTACCGTAGTCTTGTAGGTTACTTCCGCACCGACCTCAGCGAGCCTTCTCCCAATGTATGCTGAGTTGGTGTCCACCACTGTTCCTAGGAGAAGCTCATCTCCGATCGAAATTACCTCTACATTCATGCCAGTCGACTCCAAGCAAAATAGACCAGAAGAAGCACCAGTCTGGTATATATGCCCGCCAGTAGATCATCTATCACAACACCCCACCCGGATTTGAGCCTCTGCGATCTCCTGATGGGGAAAGGCTTGGCTATGTCAAAGAATCTGAACAGAAGGAATGCGATTATCACGAGCAAGAGCGATTTCGGGACCATGAAAAGAGCAACGAGCATTCCGCAGGTCTCATCAATGACAACTCTTCTGGGGTCAGGCCCCCATTCCTTGATCAGCCTGGATGAGAGATAGACTCCTACAAAAAAGACAACAACAATGAGACCTGCTTGTAGATAAGGATTCTCCGGGAAAAGAAACCAGTACGCCACACAGGTGACTGCGCTACCTACTGTGGCCGGAAAAAGGGGAAAATACCCACTAAAGAAAAGCGAGGCTACTACCTTCTCGACCCGTCCCACACTCCGCCTTTCGCCTTGCGCCGCTCCATACTACCCTACCACCCCCCACCCCCCCTGTCAATCCGTTTCTCAGCTTTGGGGACGGTGCCCTCCGACTTCGCGAAGGATTTTCAACTTGACATTTGACATTTTGCCCCTTTGCCTGATTTCGCTCATCTTCTTTGTATCTGTAATTCAAGAACTTACGCGCGCCGGGTGGGGACGGTGCCCCCTCCTTCGCTCTGACGAGCTACGAAGGACAGGCTCCGAATACTCGAAGGATTTTCAGCTTGACATTTGACATTTCATCGTTTTTCTTCTTCCTTGATCCTCTTGTACAATTGGCCGAGTGACGAATACTTCAAATTCTGAAATAGAGGATATTGTATTATCTCTGAGTATGTCAGGCCTGCCCTATCCTTAAGCAAGACCAGCAATTCGTTTCTCAATACTCTCCCCTTTCGACTTTCCACATCAATCCCTTCTATCTTTGACCCTATGTTTTTCTCGAAATCCTCTATTACTTTCTCCGCAGACTCTAACTCATATTCGTGCCTTCTCCTCCTTTTTGATCCTTCTTCCTTCTTCCTGCGGTCAAATTTCCTGATTGCCTTCTCAATGAAGCTGTCTTCTCCTAGAACATACCCCGCCCTGGTCTTCTTCACCGGCAGATCTCTTCCAGCCCACTCCACTAGTAGATGCTTCAAGATTCTCTTCTCTTTGAACAACTCCTCTACAAGTTCTGTGTCAATGAATGACGGCTTTGTTCTGGCAAAATACTGTCTTATGCTAGACCACTCATAATTCCAAGGGTCCCGGACTATTCCTTTGCGAACAGGATTCAGCAATACGTACAAAATCGCCATTTCCATATATCTATCGTCTTGTATCAATGTTGACTCGAACCTGCCCTGGAACACATATCCCTTTCCTCCCATTCTCTTTCTGTAGTAGATTCCGTATTGACCGTTCAATTGTTTCATAAACTCCGACAACTTACCCGATGAGTTCTGCAAAACGATATGATAATGGTTCCGCATGATGCAGTAGCCAAAAATCCTGATCCGCTGTTTCTCTGATTTCTCATCGAGGATGCTCAAGAAGTAGGCCTTGGCTCTTTTGTCGCCGAATATGTTCTCTCCTTTTATCCCTCTGTTCATGACATGATGATACGCGCCTTTGTAGGTGAGTCTTGCTCTTCGCATAGCCCGATTATACATCCATTTTGTCAAATGTCAAGCACCGTCCCTAAGCCCATTGCATAAGTCTATGCACTACAGGGAGAACCGGGCACAGGGAAACAACGAAAGAATGCAAAATGTCAAATGTCAAGCACCGTCCCTAACTGCCAGGGTTCTACTCTTCGCAGGTATTCTCGGAGATCTCTGATTATCTAATAACCACCATCTTTCTTGTTGATGTGAAGTGGCCGGCCCGCAGTCGGTAGAAGTAGATTCCGCCGGCTACCGTTTTGCCAGACCCGTCTCTCCCATCCCACACAACTGACCTGTAACCTGGACATTCTGTTTTGTCAACCAGAGTCCTCACCAGCTTTCCCGATACGTCATAGACCCTGAGGCTCACATTCACGTCTTCTCCAGCCGGTATCTGATACAGGATGGTGGTTGCTGGGGCGAATGGATTCGGTCTCGACTGCAAAAGTGCGAAGACTTTCGGCATAGGAGTTCTGGACGACTCTTCCACACCGACCATCTCATAGATCATCACACACAGACTGTCGTTTACAACATTGCGGTCAAACGGGAGCAGAACATACACACACATTGTCCACGGACCAAGCGAGATGGGTGTCCACAAGGCGAAATCGAGGGTATCCGAAGTGCCAGCATCCAGCCCAAAAACCTCAAGTGAGTCGATATAGCCGTCGTCGACGATGCATTTGACCCAGAAGGAGTCCTCGGTCACCTCCCCAAAGTTTGTAGCCAAGACCGTTACAGAGTAAGCAGAGTCTGGATCTATTGAGTCGGGAGGACTGAGGATGGAGTCCACACCGACGTCATGCGGATTGTAGGCGAATATGACCTTGGAAAGGGTGTCATTTGCAGCGTTAGAGTCACCGATGACCACGCTGGCGACCGTCATTTGATAGAGAGTACTGTCAGCAATAGGAACCTGCCAGACACCAAAGGTACAGGGAAGCGAAGCAGCAGGTGCCAGTCCTGTCACGTGAAAGGTGTCTTCATATGAGTCAATGGCACAGATCACCTCGAGTGACTCGGGCACATTCCCATAGTTGTGCACAGTCGCCACTGGATAGTAGCCCAGGTCGATGAAGACTGTGTCAGGGGGTTGAAGAATTGCATCGACGCCACCATCGTGAAGGATGGTGCGAAATGACCTTCCAAGACAATCGTTTTGAGGAAGTTCATCTCCAGTGAGGTCCGTGCAAATAGAGACCTCGTACAGATTTCCAGGGCCACCGGGGGTCCAGGTCGGGAATATCACCGTAGTAGTTTCGCCAGAGGCCAGGGCGAAGACGCTTTCAATGTCGGCGTAGATATTTATCGCAGCGGAGTCGATCGTGCATAAGTCGGGGAATGAATCCTGGTCAAGCACACCGTGGTTTTGCACTATTGCTTTTGGATCGAGAGGTTCGTGTGGATTTATCAGGGTGTCTGGAACGACTATCTCCACTACGCCAACATCGTTCTGGAGCGGAGTAGGCTCGATGATCGCTCTAATCAGAAAGTCACCGTATGGACCCGTCCACCATATGGGTTCCCAGCCAAGCCCGTAGTCCCAGTATGCCTGGTTGCTGTCGGGGTCAGTTTCATCAAATCCGATTCCCACAGCGGTCAGACATCCAATGTAGATAAAACCATCGGCAATGGTTACCGGAGGACTGATGGTTATTTCAAACCAACCGGAAGAGGGTGGGTTGACGACCTGGGAGAAGAGGCTAGTCCCGGGCAACCCGCCTGCTCCGTCGTCGCCCCAGATGTGGAAGGTGAAAGAGCTTGTGTCAAATGCGTTCCATCGAACAGCGATGATGTCAAACGGATAAGGTGTGGAAGAAGGGGCAGGCATACGCTCGCACATGGCATCCCATGTACCCTCGTAGCTTTCGGGAGTTCCATCATCATGGTAGAGAGTCTCAGCCGGAGACAAAAGAAAATCGATCGAGAGATCGCGCTCTACTTCAGCTCCCACCCGGGTTCCTAACACCACCATCCCCAACAACCCAAGAAACAAGCCTCTCAACATGCTTCCCTCCTTGTTGCAGGGTTCAGTGATTCTTCTCGGACGGGCGAATGTAGACGGCCCTTTCTGTGCTGCCTAAAACACAGAGACTACCCTAATCCTTTAGTCCTCAATCTGTAGTTTGTCAAGTGAAAACAGAGCAGGCTCAAGGGACATGATCTCTCAGCCAGTCATCCGTTGGAGCTGTGGGGTGGTGGGTGTTCTTTTGCGTAGATTTGATAGTACTTTCCAGTGTGGAGTTCAAAGCCTTGCTTTGCCTTTTCTGCCTGCTGCCTCACCCATTCATCCTTACCAAGCTCCCTGTATTTTTCCCCTCTCTTGACCATTTTCTTGTCACGTTCAACCTTGTCGCATGGGAATTCTTCACAGTCGAAGCACAGATTGAGCCCACGCTTCTCGCAACACTTCCGGATCTCACACTCAGGATTTCCATCGCCACCTTTGCAACAATTATGACACACGAGCCAGGTGTCGTTCCTGCTGAAGAAGTCCAAGCCTTTTCTAAACTCAGTGTAATCAAAGTCTTTTGCGTATGTAGGCATCCAGAACTGATAGCCCTGGGCATCTACCCACTCGGCAAGAACCGCTGCAAGCGTCCTGAATTCTGAATAGTCGCACCACCTTGCGCAAGTCCCGCAAGAAACCCCGCAGTAAGCTATCAGGTCTTCTGACTTCATGATTGACCCCTTTGTTTTTCAGTTGATGTCACCCAGGTAGACCGGTTGTTCTTCTTTCTCGAGGTTCATTATCCTTTCTCTGATTGCCATTGGATAAAGGCGATACTTCATCAATTTCTCTATTTCTAACCACTCAACACCAATCTGATCTGCATCTGGAATTCTGCCCACGCCTACGTTCTCGTCACCGGCAAGTTCACACACAAACACGAATTCGACCTGGTGAACCTCATTTTCGAAGAATGCAAATTCGTGATGCGCGGCAATATAGTCGCGCACAAATTTCAATTCCCCTACCTTCACATCCGCGTTGACTTCTTCTTTGCACTCCCTGATCAACGCTTGTTGAAGCGTTTCACCAAACCCCTGTCCACCTCCTGGCAACAGGTAGTAATCCCCCTTATTATCGACTCCCTTCATCGTCAACAGTTTGCCGTTTCTGACAATAATGGCCTTTGCCGAATTTCTTATCTGACTCATCTAACCTCCCAGATTCGATGAATAATTGCTCATTGCAACTGACAGACATATCTAGAGCCAGCTTTGACAAAGGTATGCGACCGGTTCTCATCTGGTGCGTTTCCAGCTGAGATGTCATTCATCTCCGTAGATTTTCTTTACTCGACCCTCCAGCTCCAACGCCTCTTCATATGCCGGGTCTAGTCTGATAGCGCGTCTCAGCAATCCCTCAGCATCACCGAGACGAAGCCCAGAGCCAAGGGGATCTTTGTCCTTATCCAGCATCCCCATCAACATATCTGCCAGGCAGTAGGCATATTCTGGGTTTTCCGGAGCAACATACATCGCATTCACGAGATCGATTGCAGCATAGCCAAGCTCGCCCTTTGCTTGCGCCGTCTTCGCGCGGAGGAAATGCTCTTCAGCGCTGATATGACTGACATCAAATCTGACTGATGATAATATGTGCGCGGCTAGAGTTGTTGTTGCGGATTCGTCTTCGAAAACGATTGTGACCTCCGCGGAGGATTCATTTCCGAAGTCATAGAGCGAAGACTTCACTCTAGAGCCTATCCACGATCTCCGGGGATATGTCCTCAAGAAACCCCGCCACTCGGGGGACCTCGCATCTTCTATGCGGTCGAATCCCCAATCAATCTCATCCGACAGGCTGGTCTTCAACCATAAGTGTAACGGCCTCCAACTCGGGTAGCTCAGCGCTTTCTCGCACGCGTACGAATTGCTGCTGAAGAGATAGTAATAACTCGCCCAACGGAACACGCTCTCCCACCGTGTCTGACTGGTCAGCCAGTAGCCGATTTCTCTACCCTCACTATCCGTACCCCGTAGCCTAACGATCAGTGCCGTGGAACGATGAGCCAGGCCTGCTGAGAGTAGAGTGAGATTCTCTGGTAAGCAAATACTGTAGCCGAATACTTCTTTCCTTTTGTAACCAGCATCTATGTGCTCGTAGTCCTTACTCTCATATACCGTTTTTTGGGGTCTGCGATTAACCCATGATAGGGTATCTTGATTTTCGGTCTTCATAATCCACATGAACAAAGGCGCAGGCAGGAGCTTAAGGACAACAAGGAGTATCGATAGACCAACCAGAAGTCTCGGCGCCAATCCCACCCTCTTCGGTGCAGACCCAGGTTCTGCCCTGGTTCTCGTCTTGATAAGAAAGAAAAGGGCCGCAGCGATAAGTGGCAATGATGCCGCAGTGTAGGACAGGTACGGCATGGTGACACATAAGACCCAGTGGTTCCACAGCACACTTGCCAGGACGTCTATCAACAATATCAGGGCCAAATAGCGCGTCCAGTGTCTACGTCTTAGTATTCCTATGCCCATGATCAAATAGACGCACGCTCCCCACAGGACCACCAGGACCGTGAGCATCGGTAGCTCCCGCAGTAGTGCACGAAAGAACAAATTCGTACACCTTGCACCCACCCAGAGCATGGGCAGACCATCTTTGTCGTAGTATGTTAAGGCCTTGCGTAAAAAGGCCAATGGGTACATAGAAAAAATAATGAAAAGAACACCAAGTACCCTTCTGCTGAAGTGTCTCGTTTCACTCACGGTCATCTCCTCCTGGCAACTACGATGAGACCAGTCGGCATGCGGACCCCGCGAAGCGGGGGACCGTGGAACGCCCCGGGCAGGCCCCGTGTGTCTCGCTGCGCGAGAAACGGGGCAGGCACGTGTAAACTTTTGAACTTTTGCCCAGAATGCGGCTGTCGGTTTCTTGCCTTTTCACTTATTACCTTGGAGCTCAGTCTCAGGCTGCTTTTTTCTTTGCCTTGCTGTAACTCCAGAGGGCCAGAGCACCGAAAATGACCACCAGAGCTCCAAAAACCAAGTTGCTCGACGCCGCTGGGCAAATCCACCCTATGGCCGTCAGCACGCCGACGACAATAACCAGAATATGCCAGACCATCTTTACCTCCTTTTTCCTATAGTGAGAACAACGAACTTTTCAACTTTTGCCCAGAATGCGAATGTCAGCTTTTTGCTTTTTCAGACCTGATTCTCAGCTTCTGGACTAGATAAGATATACCATAAATCGCTATGGCGACAAAGTACATGTAGTATCTAAGACTATAATCCAAATTGAAAATCTTCGTTATGACAGCCGGATAGAAAAAGACGAGCGATGCGGCAAGGAACAAGGGCATTTCATACCATCTATTCTTTACTATGAACCAACCCTGAACTGCGTTCGCAAAGGCAAAAGCCCCGAATACAGCCATTGCAAAAATGAGCAGCGCTTGAGGGAAGTTGTTGATCCCGTGAAGAATGAGTTCCGCATTGAACACGAACATAAAGGGAATAACAGCAGTTCTCAGATCATAAATAAATCCCTGCACTCCTGTTGCCAGCGGGTCGGATTTTGCAATAGCGGCGGCAGCATAGGCAGCCAAACCCACGGGAGGTGTGTCGTCGGCGAGTATACCAAAGTAGAAACAGAACAGGTGGGCAGCCATTGCAGGAATAAGACCCACAACCCCTGCGGAGCTCAATTGTATGATGACCGGAACTGTAATTGAAGCCATGACGATGTAGGTTGCGGTCGTTGGCAAACCCATCCCAATTATCAAGCTTGCGATCGCTGTTATTAATAGAAGAAAGAAGATATTCCCGCCGGAGAGTATTTCAACAATCTGAACAATCATGCTGCCGATGCCCATGTTGACAATGCCAACAACAATGCCTGCTGTGGCTGTTGCTATTGCGACAGACAACATGTTTCTCGACCCTGCATTCAATCCTTCGCCAATCGTCTTGATGCTCGCAATAACACCCTTCAGGACGCCCGTCTTCTTTTTCACCACCTTGACGATTTCCTTCACAAAGACGATCACCATCAGGATGACAATAGCATTAAAAGCAGCTAGCTTAGGAGTGTGGCGCACGATCATCAACTCATAAATCAGGACGACTAACGGAATAAGGTAATAAAACCCACGTTTCAGCACATCCAGAAATCTGGGAATATCTGGCCTGGGCAACCCTTTCATCCCAAGCCTCGATGCTTCAAGATGGGTGATGTAAAACAGCGCGAAGTAAGATACAAAGGCGGGAATGGCGGCGGCCTTTACAACATCAAGGTAGGGCACACTCAGATATTCTGCGATGATGAACGCCGCCGCACCCATTATTGGAGGCATCAGCTGTCCGTTGGTACTTGCAGCCACTTCGGTTGCCGCCGCGATTTTCGCAGGATAGCCAACTTTCTTCATCAAGGGGATTGTGAAAGTTCCTGTTGTGACAACATTGGCGATGCTTGAACCAGAGACGAGACCCGTTAGGCCACTCGACACAACGGCTGCCTTTGCGGGACCGCCTTTGAATCGACCGAGCAAAGAGATTGCAAGATCATTATAGAAATGGCCTGCCCCGGCCTTGTGAAGCATCGACCCTAACAGCACGAACAGGAAGACGGTGTTGGCAGAAACATCAAGGGGAATCCCATAGATTCCTTCTGTGGACAACGCAATCTGGCTCATATACTTGGTCAGCGAAACCCCTCGAAAGGCAAGGATGAACGGCATCCGAGGTCCAAGGAAGGCATAAATCGTGAATACAATGGCAATAATCCCGAGTGCAGGGCCAATGACACGTCTCGATGCCTCCAATACGAGGATTATCAATATTGCGCATATGGCAATATCCCGCCAGATGGGGACACCTGCTCGCATCGATATGCCTACCCAGTCGAAAACTATGTAGAGTGCAGAAAGACACGCGACGCCGGCCACAATGTAGTCAACCAGCGGAACACGATCGGTTGCCTTGCGTTTATGTCTGGTAATTGAGATTGTTAGAAATATGAGTACTACGGCAAAGGCAAGATGGATCGCTCTTACCATTATGCTGTCGAGTATTATGAAACGGGGCAGTGAAAGCTGGAAAAGGGCCCAGGCTATTGAAATGACGCCGACAAGAACTCCGTCAACACTTGTCTTGCTCTCTTCGGGCTCTTTTTCTTCATCGAGAAGTTCCTTGACCAGGTCTCTGCTTTTTCTCCAGCGCACGTGTCCTTGGCCCTTCTCCCTGAGTCAACAAGCAACAAGAATTGAATAACCGGTGCATTGGCCCTGCACCGGTCATTGTAGCATAGGATACGCTTGTTTCAATCAATGTTTGAGCTGACCTACTACTCCGTAATGAGCTCTGGGTTTATGTGCTTATCAAGGCCGACCTCTTTATAGTACCTCAAAGCGCCCTTGTGAATTGGAGCAGAAAGACCCTGGAGCATGTTTTCCTTCGTCAACACCAGATAGGCCGGGTGAAGGGACTTGAAATCCTCCAGGTTCTCAAACACCTCTTTTGTCATCGCATATACAATATCATCATCCACATTCTTTGATGTAACGAAAGTCGCTTTCACACCGATCGTCTCAATGTCATCGGTATTCATTGCAAGGGGATAGAACGAACGCGGTATTGTCGACCTCGCGTAATAGGAATGTGTCTCCAGCAACCTATCTATGCCCTCACCTTTGATGGACACAATATAGACCTTGATTCTCCCGGATGTTGCTTCTTTGATATTGCCGTTAGGGTGCCCTACAGTGTAGAAGAATGCGTCCAGTCTTTCATCCTGTAACAACCCGGGCGCCTCCACGGCTTTGACGTGCTCCGCG
Organism: candidate division TA06 bacterium; assembly: GCA_004376575.1. Classification (NCBI taxonomy): domain Bacteria; species candidate division TA06 bacterium. Next base: position 91,693 of record SOJN01000075.1, read on the forward strand.
GACAGGTCTTCTTCAGAAAGACCTGCTGCCCTCACCACGTCCCTTGAGTTCTGGAGCTGTCCAGACCCGGGATTCCCCAGATTCACCCTTTTCCCCTTCAGGTCCTCAATGCCATCTATGTTGCTCTTCACTGATGCGACCAAGGTGATCGATTCGGGGTGAATTGAGAAAACAGACCGCAGACCTGTCTGTTTCCCCGCGCCAGCCCACTCAACCAGCCCATTGTGTGCCTGATACTGTCTGTCTGATTGAGCAACACCGAAGTCCAGGTCCCCTGTTAATACTGCATTAATGTTAAACACAGAGCCGCTTGTTGACTCGACCGTCGCCTTGATGTTGTATTCTTCAAACTTCTTGTTGATCATCCTGCTTATGGCCCCACCTGTGGGATAGTAAACTCCTGTGACACCTCCTGTGCCTATTGTCACAAAGCTGGTCGTCTTTTCCTTGCATCCACCCAGAAGAATGCAGAGAACCACAGGGACAGCCAGAAGAAAACGTATTCTTCTCATTTGGATCCCTCCTTTACTATCAACAAAAACCACATTGCTCGACGTATGATACTCAAGAAATGTCTGAGAGCAGTGTCTCGACCTTTGGAATCTTTATGCCCGTTCTATGATGCAGAAGTGCGTACACTTGTTTTAAAGGACCAGCGCTCTCTTTCATGACCGTCTCTGCACCGGGCCGCATGCCCATCCTCTCAGCACCGTCGCTCAAAGAGACCGAGATACTGAACAACCTGCGTGCACATGCAGCGACCTCAAAAAAATCCAAATGTTCTATTCGGTGCCCTGCAATTCTCACGTACTCATTGAGAACACTCCTGGCCATTCTGCGATGTGCGTGTGTCCTGATTAACAGAAGAGTCCACGCAAGATCGAACCTGAAGTCCAGGACTTCCGCTGAAGTCCAATCAATGATAAATGGAGCACCATCATTTCTCAATAGGACGTTCCAGGGATGATAGTCCCAATGTATCAGGGAAGGCCGGCTCCACCGAACGCTCAGACTCCGTTCATTCAGCCAATCGAAGACGGGGTCGAACTCGTCTTTCCTGAATGAGTGGAAATAGTCCTGCCATTTCGAGAATTTCTTCTTCATGAACGCATCGGAATCTTCTGTTATATGAGATGATGGATCATCAATAAAGGGTTTCCAGTCGAGCTTGTGGAGATCAACAAACATCTTGCAGAAGAGACTCAGCAGCTCCCGCCTCTTCGTTCTGGGAGACTCAAAAAAGACATCGCCCATCAACCGCCCTTCTATTTTCTCCATGATGACGAACGGTTTGCCGAAAGGTATGTCATCCGATCCTAACAACAGGACCTCAGGCACAGGGAAAGTCGCCTCATGCAACCGTTTCATAACATTAAACTCTCTGGCAGACTTCTCATGTGCATCATCACCCGGATAAATCCTTAGAATCAAGTCCTGTGACTCCGGCTGTCCCCCCTTTTCATATTCCATTCTAAAGGAATATACATCATTCTCCCATCCGTCCCCGATTCTCGAGAGACTGACGATCCCCAAGTTCTCTCTGGACGGAAATTCCTTCTGGCAGAGAGTTAGCAGCTTTCCCTGAATCTCATTCTCAGATGTCAAATCGAGGATCCCACCTGTCAGGATTCAATGAGGGAAGACACAGATGAACACAGAACCCTTTTATCTCCTCGACCCTCGCCCTTGCCCTCTTGTATAGTTCATTTTCATCCATTCTCCACCTCTGCAATTTGAAGAGATTTGTCTCTACTAATCTTCATTCTTACCCTTGACTCGCACCACCTCAATCTTCACCATTGTAAGAAGTGCGGCCATTGCACCTACGGCAGCTAACACCGGAGCGAATAATGTCATCACGCTTCCAACCGCTACGCCAGCGGTAAGCGGTATCTCCAGAAGAACATTACCGCCCGGCTTTCTGATGATCAGGCGTCGGACATTTCCGGCCTTGATCAGTTCCTTGACACGATCCACAAGATCTTTGGCGTACACATCTATCACCTCAATCCAGGTGTGTTCCTCTTTTTTGCTCTCATCACTCATTTTTGCCTCCTCTCAATTCCAGCCGTACGAGGTCCCTCCGAACCTGAGAATAGGGCAAGGCCTTCCGTCATTCCTTATCCACCCATTCTTTCAGGACCATCCTGATCTTTTCTTCAATCTTGCTGGCTATTTCCTCCCATTCTTTTTCCTTTTCGTCTTTTTTGGCCTCGTCCAGCCATTTCCTAAGCCCACGACACACCTTCTCCTCAATCTCCTCACCAATTCTGTCCCAGTCGCGCTTCTTCCTTCTTCGCCTACTCCTAACATGACGGACTCCGCCACCCACCGAACAGGATAGTCCAATCAAAAAACCGAGATTGTAGGACCATCCCGTGTTGTTTATCTCGTATAAACCGACCTCATCGGTGAACAAGCTTACTACAAAAGCAATGACGATTATCAGCCCGTGCCAGACTCCTGCCCAGAACCCAGCCAGGTTGTCGGGATTGATTATCTGATCCCAGCGCTCATTACCAGGAGCACATCCCAGGACCATTAAAGCCACCGCAAGAACGAGCACTGCCCATCTTCTTTTCACAAACATGAATCCTCCCTTCTTCACAAACGACCTTCATCCCACTTCTTCAGGAACTTCTCAGCTTTCTTCCTCGTGCCAGGCCGAGGGTTCCTTAACTGCTTCTTCACAAACTTGAGTATCTTTTTCTTGTCTCTTGACTCATCAAAATACTCATCAAGCGCTAGTATCGCGTGACCCTTGATTATATTCTTGCACTCACGACCGTGATGTGTCTTGTCTATGCTTAGCAATCTATTCGTTATTCTTGATTGCAGTTTTGGTTTTGCTTTGGCGACAACTCCAGAGATCTTAACCACGTTTGCGGCAGTAACCATGCTTTCATCATCGACCAGTCCATAGAACTTATCGAATAACTTCTCAAACTTGCATTTTGAATCAACCCCCGTAAGGTTTGCTATGATGAAAGCGGCATCGGATTTCAGGAAGGTATTATCAGTATCCAGCATATCAGCAAAAAAATCCCAGCTACTATATAGAACTTCAGGGTTCGTTTCACTCAGAGTTCTTAATACCTTGGCACAACCATACTTGACCCTCGCCTTGTCAGATGAGATCCCTTTCGTAACTTCCGAGAGTGTCTCTCCATTCTTTGATGCCTTCCTGGCCAGTCTTTGAATATTAGCACCTTTCTTACTCAAATCAGACAACATGCTTCTTTGTCTCCTTTTCCATGATGTTGATGAATCTCCTGTTGCTTATTGGATGATCAGCAACCAGTCTTCCATTGTATATCATGCCGGAAGTCGCGTATGGTGAAGGAGCGTTTTGTGCTTCCTTGCAGTTTGTCAGCTCGACCATTTGGGGGTCCAAACCATACTTCTCCCGTGCAGTCTCAACTATTTCTCTGACGAACTTGGCAATGTAGGGACACTGATCTGACCGAATAATCGTGAGGCCTTTGCCATATGAAGTGATTTTCTTGTCCCAATCACCCTTGAACTTTGGCAGAGGCGCTTTCTTTTTGAATCTCTTCACAAGTAATTCAAAGGTTGCCGGTGCTTCATCCACGAGCTCAAACCCATTTCTCAAGAACAGCTCCTTGCCTGCCATCCATGTCCCCTTGCTGGTGACCACGGCTACACCATGCATTTTTTCTTTTCTGGCGTCTTTTATGCATTCTTTCAGCAAAAGCGACCCGCAACTCTTTCCTTTATATTTCTTGGGGTATATCATTATGCAGTGAATTAACATGTATCCAGTCGCTTCAACTGCCCTCCAAGCATACTCGCCCGGAGTATATTCAATAAAGCCAACACCCTCCCCATCGTATGAACGCAAAATCTTGAATCCCATCCCTTCAGAGAAACGCTTCCTTAACCAGTCTGCCTTCCGCTTGTACCCCTCGTGCTCAATGTTCTTGTAACCACACATACTGTACTCACAGATATTGTCTGCGTTACCATTGATTATCTCTATCTCAGCCATCACATCAACCCCGGCTTCTTGTTCTGTGCTGCCCACTTGATAGTCTGCCTGATCCTCTTTTCCCGTGTTTCTTTCCTCTTTGCGTCTGTTATCCATCCGATGTATTGTCTCTTGTAGCTGGGCGCAAAGTCACTGAAGTTCTTCCAAGCTTTTTTGTTGCTCGCTAGTGCCTTCCTTACGTCAGGAGGAACAACGAGCCTCTTCTTTGACGGCTTTGTCTTCAACTTTTCCTTGTCAAATTCTCTGAATCTGGCCAATCCAGTCTCTGTCATCTTTCCTTGCCCTATCATTCTTCTTGCCCTTTTCCTGTTCAGTTCAGACCAATTACTTCCATTCCTCCGAGGAGTGAATTTCCGTGCAAACTTCTCATCATCAAGCCTTTTTACTATGCTGTCTATCCACCCAAGGCACAACGCCTCTTCAACTGCATCATCATAAGTGATTCCAGGCTTACCTGTGTGCTTTTTGTAGTAGACTAGCCAGACCTCTTTCTTGGTGGCGTGGTTCTTTTCCAGCCAAGCGCGCCAATCATTCCTGTTGGTTACATAAAGCATCTGAGTTGCTTTCACTTCCCTTCCTAACTGATGCCTTTTGAGACGAAAATAGAAAACGAAATAGGGCCACGCCATCGGAGAGGGCGTGAGGGATATTTCGTCCTGAGGCGCTAGCCGAAGGATCTGCTTGTGCCAGATTGCTTCGACTCGCTCCGCGAGTCTCGCAATGACACCTTTCTTTCTGTGTCTGCAAACTGATTCCTTCCTCAATATTAAATCATAAATCTTCAATCTTAAATGTAGAGGGCACCGTCCCCAAGGACTTACCTGTTTCAACGACCAAGCTCACCTGCCGCCATGAAGCGCAGCGGAATAGCGGTCGGGTGCAGCGCTTTGTTAGGTTTTGTTATTATGTTCCAAAGTTATTACTACTTTTCCTTTGGCGTGTCCTTCTCCAAAATACCGGAGAGCTTCAGGAACCTCACTTAACGTGTATCGTCTATCTATAACAGGTACTACTTTGCCGGCTTCAAGAAGTTCTTTCATAAAAGCCAAATCCTTGTTTGGTTTGTGCATCAGGAGACCCATTTTCTTACTCCCGGTCATTGAAATCAATGGCCCCAGGAACATAACTTGGAAAATTCGAGCCGTGGAACCTCCGACTATGACATAAATTCCCTTGGGACTTAATGCACGCTTGTAATCGAAAATCGAATGATATGCCGCAACATCAAGAATCAGGTCATAACGCTGCCCATTTTTGGTGAAATCTTCTTGAGTGTAATCAATGACATGGTCTGCACCAATCGAGCGCATCATGTCCAATTTCCTCGTGCTGTCCACGCCAGTCACTTCAGCCCCGAATGATTTGGCAATCTGCACCGCAAACGTACCCGCACCACCACCCGCACCATTGATCAAAA